>NZ_MWOM01000011.1:50387-96841 GCF_012931925.1 Acidovorax sp. SRB_24 | reverse complement strand
CTCGTCAACTTCTTCTCAAAAAGCCTGCCGGACACAATGCCCGGCAGGCTTTTTTATGGGCGCCCCGGCCTCAGTGGCGGCCACGGGGCTTCTTGGGATCTGCAGCGTCCCCGCTTTTGGCTTTGCCCTGCCCCAGGCGCGATTCCGTGCCTTGGATCAGCCGTCCGATATTTTCTCTGTGGCGCCAGGCCAGCAGGGCCGACATGGCGACGATGGCCGCGGCGATGCTGCGCTCGGCGTCCCAGACCACGCCGCCGCCGAGCAGGTAGAACATCGGCGCAAACACCGCTGATGCGAGCGAGGCCAGCGACGAATAGCGCAAGAAGAACGCCACAATCACCCAGGTGGCCAGCGTGGCCAGCCCCAGCCAGCCGCTGAAGCCCAGCAGCACGCCCAGCGCCGTGGCCACGCCCTTGCCGCCCTGGAAGCGGAAGAACACCGGCCACAGGTGGCCGAGGAAGGCCGCGAGCCCGACCAAGGCCTGCGTGCCCTCTTCGAGCCCGTACGGCGCGCCGAACCAGCGCACCAGCACCACCGGCAGCCAGCCCTTGGCCGCGTCGAGCAGCAAGGTCACCACGGCGGCCGCCTTGCTGCCCGATCGCAGCACGTTGGTGGCGCCGGGGTTCTTGCTGCCGAAGGTGCGCGGGTCGCTCAGGCCCATGGCCCGGCTCACGATCACGGCAAACGACAGCGAGCCGAGCAAATAGGCGGCAATGACCGCCAGGGCGGAATAAACGATGGGCACGGGTGACTCTCCTTGTTTTTTGATTCGGGCAGCGGCTGCCGCTGCAGCGCGGCGCCATTCTGCCAGCCGGCCCGGCCTGCGCTAGTCGGCCAGGGCACAGGCCACGGGCTTGGCGCCCAGCAGCTGCACGCAGACCTGCGGGTCGATCTGCACCAGATAGCCGCGCCGCCCGCCGTTGATGGCGATGCGCGGCAGCGCCAGGATGCTCTCTTCGATGTACACCGGCATGGCGCGGCGCGTGCCAAACGGCGAGGTGCCGCCCACCAGGTACCCGCTGTGGCGGTTCGCCACCTCGGGCGTGCAGGGCTCGACGCTCTTGGCGCCGATCTGGCGCGCCAGGTTCTTGGTCGACACCTTGCGGTTGCCGTGCATCAGCATCAGCAGCGGCTTGGCGTCCTGGTCCTGCATGACCAGGGTCTTGACGACGCAGAACGGGTCCAGGCCCAGCACCTCGGCGCTGTGCAGCGCGCCGCCGTGCTCCAGGTATTCATACGGGTGGCCGGTGAAATCCACCCGGTGCGCCTTGAGCAGTTGCGTCGCGGGCGTCTCGCTCACATGCCCGGCCTTGGGGTCTTTTTTTGCCATGTTCTTAAAAAGGATAGCTGCCAGCGCAGGCGGGGCCTGCGCTGGAGGCCGATGGGACCGCTGTGGGCGGCTCAGATCGCCGGGTCATGCATCTCCGCGCGGAGCGCGTCGATGGCCGCCAGCAGGTCAGGCGCCAGCGTAGTGCCCCAGGCGTCGAGGTCTTCGTCGAGCTGTGCCAGCGAGGTCACGCCGATGATGGTGCTGGCCACCTGCCACTTGGTGTAGCAGAACGCCAGGGCCATCTGCGTCGGCGTGAGGCCGTGTTCGCGTGCCAGCGCGTTGTAGCGGCGCGCGGCCGCCAGCGCCTCGGGCCGGCCCCAGCGCTGCTTGCGCACCGATTCGTAGCGCGCCATGCGTGCACCCTTCGGCGCATCCGGGCCGGTGGTGCCGCTGGCGTCGAACTTGCCCGTGAGCAGGCCGAAGGCCAGCGGCGAATAGGCGAGCAGCGACACGCCCAGGCGGTGGCAGGTCTCGTCGAGCGCGTTCTCGTAACTGCGGTTGAGCAGGCAGTACGGGTTTTGCACCGAGGCGACGCGCGGCAGGCCATGCTGCTCGGCCAGGCGCACGAACTCGTGCACGCCGTAGGGCGTCTCGTTCGACAGGCCGATGGCGCGGACCTTGCCCGCCTTGACCAGCCCCGCCAGCGCGTCGAGCTGGTCGTGGATCGGCGTTTGCGAAGTCTCCTTGGCAGGGTCGTAGTACTTGGCGCCGAAGGCCGGCACATGGCGCTCGGGCCAGTGGATCTGGTAGAGGTCGATCACCTCGGTCTGCAGCCGGCGCAGGCTGGCGTCGCACGAGGCGACGATGTCGG
This sequence comes from Acidovorax sp. SRB_24, assembly GCF_012931925.1. NCBI lineage: Bacteria > Pseudomonadati > Pseudomonadota > Betaproteobacteria > Burkholderiales > Comamonadaceae > Acidovorax > Acidovorax sp. SRB_24. The sequence goes on along the minus strand of NZ_MWOM01000011.1, from coordinate 94,700 downwards.
CCGCTGTCATGCCGCTGCCTTCGCGGATCCACGGCATGCCGCGCGACGGCCCGGCCACCTTACTCGCGACCACCAGCTTCTGGCGTGCGCCAGGGTTCTTGGCAAACCAGTTGCCGATGATGGTCTCGGTCGCGCCATAGGTCTCGGCACGGGCGGGCACGGCGTACATCTCGGCCGTGTCGATGAAGTTCACGCCGCGTTCGAGCGCGCGCGCCAGGATGGCGTGGGCATCGGCTTCGCTCACCTGTTCACCAAAAGTCATGGTGCCCAGGCAGATGGGGGTGACGTGCAGGTCGCTCTGTCCGAGCCGGGTGGTGTGCATGCTGAGGTTGCCTCCGTTTTGAAGCGGGCCAGTTTACGGGCGCAGGCGCATTCCTGCCGGCGCCCGCGCCGCTTGGCAGACCGGCGGGGTGGATTGATTGCTATCGAAAGGAGAGCTGCAGGCGCAGACCCCTTCTACACTTCATACACCAAATCGCCCCGAAACCCAACAAATTCCAGCGCTGACTGCTCATGTTTCCGTAGCACAGCGCGGCGCCCGCGGCGCCTCAGGGCGCCAGGCCCCACACCGTGCGCAGCGCCGACAGCGTGGCCACGGTGGCCGGGTCGTGCTCGGCGGCGCGCGGGTAGATGAAGCTCAGCAGCGCACCCACGCGGGCATGCGGCCAGATCACGATCTCGCCGCGCTCGCTGGCCGGCAGCGCCACGTCCTCGCGCAGCAGCGACAGGCCGACACCGGCGCGCACCAGGCTTTGCGGCAGCGACACCTCGTCCGACTCGATCACCTGGCGCGGCGTAAAGCCCTGGCGCGCAAACAGGTCCTTGAGCAGAGTTTGCACATGGTGCTGCACGGGCGCGCCGATCCAGGGCATGGCGGCAATGTCGCGCCAGCCCGCATGCAGCAGCTTCTGGCGAAAGCTGAACGGCCCGGCGATGCGGTACTGCAGCGTCTGCAGCGCCAGGCCCGCCACCTCGCGCGGAATGTGCGGGCCGATGTAGAACGCGCCCTGCAGCGCGCCGGCCGCCACCTGCTCGCGCAGCGCCTCGGCCGGGGCGTTGCGCGTCCGGATGTCCAGCAGCGGCAGGCTGCGCACCAGCGTGCCCAGCAGCGAGCCCAGGCGCAGCGAATCGGGGTCGGCCACGGTGCCCAGCGTCAGCGTGCCGGTCACCTCGCCCTGCAGGTCGCGCGCCTTGCCCAGCAGGTGGCCGGCGGCCGTGAGCACCTGCTCGGCCTCGGGCAGCAGCGCCTCGCCCGCGCGCGTGAGGCTGATGCGCCCGGGGCGCCGGTCGAACAGCGCCACCCCGAGCTCTTCCTCCAGCGCCTTGATCTGCGCGCTGATGGCCGGCTGCGTCAGGTGCAGCGCCTCGGCCGTGCGCGTGATGTGGCCGAGCTGGGCGGCGGTGACGAAGGCACGTAGCTGGTAGATCTCCATGGGGGCGCAGCGTAACGCGGACGGGCGGCTCAGCTGCCCAGAAAGCGCACCTGCGTCGGCTCGATGCCCAGCTGCACCTGCGCGCCCGGCGGAAACATCGCCAGGCCCGCGTAGTGCGGCTGGTCGGTGATCAGCGCCAGCTCGCCCACGCGCACGCGGTAGCGCGAGAACTCGCCCAGGAATTCGGCGCTCTCGACCTGGCCGTCGAGCCACAGGCGCGAGGCATCGACCTGCTCGTCGCGCACGCAGATGTGGACCTGGTGCGGGCGAAACGCCAGCGCCGCCGCACCGACGGCGGGCGCTTCCTGCGGGCGCGGCAGGCGCAGCGTGCCCAGGCCCTGCACGTCGAAGCTCACGGTCTCGCCGCTCACGGCCGTGACGCGGCCTTCGAGCACGTTGGCGGTGCCGACGAAGCCGGCCACGAAGCGGTTGTGCGGAAAGTCGTAGAGCCCGGCCGCCGAGCCGATCTGCTGCAGGATGCCCTTGTCGAGCACGGCCATGCGGTCGGCCGTGGTCATGGCCTCTTCCTGGTCGTGCGTGACGAAGATGGTCGTCAGGCCCAGCTTGCGCTGCAGGTTCTTGAGCTCCTCGCGCATCTGCACGCGCAGCTGCTTGTCGAGGTTGGACAGCGGCTCGTCGAGCAGCAGCAGCTTGGGCTCGATGACCACGGTGCGCGCCAGCGCCACGCGCTGCTGCTGGCCGCCCGAGAGCTGGCCAGGGCGGCGCTTGGCGTACTGCGACAGGCCGACGAGCTCGAGCACGGCGCCGACCTTGCGGCGGATCGCATCGCGGCTCTCGCGCCGCTCGACCAGGCCGAAGGCGACGTTGTCCCAGACGGTCATGTGCGGCCACAGCGCGTAGTTCTGGAACACCATGCCGATGTTGCGCGCGTGCGGCGGCGTGCCGGTGATGTCCTGGCCATCGACCAGCAGCTCGCCGCGCTGGTGCTGGTTGAAGCCGGCAATCAGCCGCAGCAGCGTCGACTTGCCCGAGCCCGAGGGCCCGAGCAGCGCGAAGAATTCGCCCGGCTCGATTGTCAAAGTGACGTCGCGCAGCACTTCGGTCGTGCCATAGCTCAGGCTGATGTGGCGGGCTTCGAGGGAGACTTGGTTCAGTTGCATGGGAAGACCTTTGTGTCCTTGGTCAGGCCTGCGCGGCCTGCACCGTGGCGCGCGAGCGCTCGACGAAGCGGTGCGAAAAATACGTGCCCAGGCCGACCACGACCACGGCCAGCACGCCGAGCGCGGCGCCCGGCCCGCGGCCCGAGATGCTTTGCATGTAGAGGTAGATGCCATAGCTCATCGGCGCCTGGCTCTGCGCCGAGGCCAGCAGGATGGTGGCCGACAGTTCGACGGCGGCCGTGATGAAACTCGTGACGAAGCCGGCCAGGATGCCGCCCGCCATCAGCGGCACCATCACGCGCCGGATGGTGCTGGCGCGCGTGGCGCCCAGGCTCTGCGCGGCCTCTTCGAGCGAGACATGCACCTGCTGCAGCGCCGCCATGCACGAGCGCAGCGCGTACGGCAGGCGCCGCACCGCATAGGCCAGCATGATCAGCACCGCCGTGGTGACGACCGGCGTGTCGGTGAACGGCAGGTTCACGCCCTTGAACATGCGCAGGTAGCCAATCGCCAGCACCAGGCCCGGAATGGCCAGCGCGGCCGACGCCAGGTAGTCGAGCCACTGGCGCGCCGGCAGCGTGGTGCGCAGGATCAGGTAGGCGATCGCGGTGCCGATGACGACGTCCAGGCCCGCCGAGGTCAGGCAGTACAAAAGCGTGTTGCCGATCATTCCGCCCGCGTCGGTGAACACCGTGGCGTAGTGCTCGAGCGTGTAGGCGTCGGGCAGCACCGAGAAGCTCCAGACCTTGGAAAAAGACATCAGCAGGATGCCGATGTGCGGCGCCAGCGTGATGAGCAGCACGAAGCCGATCCAGCCATAGGCCAGCAGCGACTCCCAGCCCGAGAGGCGGCGCTTTTGCAGCGCGCTGCCGCCCTTTTGCAGCGTCGCGTAGTCCTTGCCCTTCATCACGCGCGCGGCCATCCACAGCGCCAGGATCGAGAACACGATCATGATCACGCTGATGACGTAGCCCAGCGGGTCGTCGATGCCCACGGACGTGATGCGCAGGTAGGCCTGCGGCGCGAGCATGTTGGTCACGCCCATCACCAGCGGCGTGCCCAAGTCGTCGAACACCTTGACAAAGACCAGCGCCGCGCCTGCGAGATACCCGGGCATCGCGAGCGGAAAGATCACGCGCCGGAACAGCCGCCAGCCGCGCGCGCCCAGGTTCAGCGCCGACTCCTCCATCGCGCCGTCGATGTTGCGCATCGCCGCGACCAGGTTCAGCAGGATGAACGGGAAGTAGTGGATGCTCTCGACAAAAGTCACGCCGACGAGCCCGTCCATGATCGGCACCGTGAAGCCGAAGGCGTCGTTCAAGAGCAGGTTCACCGAGCCGTTGCGGCCGAAGATCAGCTGCAGCGCCACCGCGCCGACGAACGGCGGCATGATCAGCGGCAGCACGCCCAGCGTCTGGATCAGCAGCGCGCCGCGGAACTCGAAGCGCACCGTGAGGTAGGCCAGCGGCACCGCGATCAGGCTGGCAAAGAACACGCTGGCCAGCGACACGCACAGGCTGTTGAAGAACGACTCGCGGAACACGTCTTGCGCGAAGAAATTGCCGAAGTGCCCGAGCGTGAGGCCGCCGGTCTCGTTGATGAACGCGGTGTAGACCACCAGGCCCACCGGCACGACCAGGAACAGCAGCAGAAACGCCAGGATCAGCGCGAAGGCCAGCCACGGCCCGGCACTGGCGGCCAGGCGCCACGGGCGCGGCGCCGCGGTGGGGCGCCCCGGCAGGCGGGGCTCCGAAAGAACAGCAGTCATGGGTCAGGCTTTCATCAAGGCGCACTCGGCCGCGCCGAGCCACGCCACAGCGGTCGGCCACGGCAGCGCAGGGCGAGGCCAGTGGCCGGCGGACTTACTTGGCCAGCGCGCGCGCGTCGCTGGCGAGCTTGGTGGCGCGCTCGTAGTTGTCGCGCGCCTTGGTGGCCCAGAGCTGCTCGAGCCCAGTGAGCTGCTTGGAGACCGCCACGTCGCGCCGGTTCTTGCGGAACAGCTCCAGGAACTCCTCGTTCTTGACGTTGTCCGCGCCGACCAGCGGCGCATAGGCCACATCGCGCGCCTGGCGCACCAGGGCGCTGCCCTGGGCATTGGGCTTGGCCTTGAGGGCTTTCTCCGCGTCCTGGATGGCCTTGGTCGCGGCCTGCAGCTCCTTCAGGCGGAAGGTCACCATCTGGTCGAACAGGCTGGTGACGACCTGGTAGCGCGCTTCGGACAGGTTGGCGTCGAACTGCACCTTGGCGCGCTTGGCCACGTCCTGCGGCACGGGGTAGCCCGCAGGCGCCTTGAGCAGGTTGTACGGCAGGATCGGCAGGCGGCTGATCTTCGGGTCGAACAGCAGCTGCTGGCCCGCCGCCGACATGCTGAAGGCCATGAACTTCTTGGCCTCGTCGGGGTTCTTGCCGCCGGCGATCAGGCCGATGTTGGCCGGAACCACGGCCGTCATGCTGGGGTAGGCGAAGTCGACCGGGTAGCCCGAGTACTTGCCCGCCAGGCCGAAGAAGTCGATCACGATGCCGATGCCGTACTGGCCGTTGTTCACGCCGTCGGGCACGGCAAAGCTGCGGTCGGTCACGGCGGCGGCATTGCCCATCATGGCCAGCAGCTGCGACCAGCCCTTGTCCCAGCCCTCGCCCTGCAGGATGGTCTCGACGGTGAGCTGCGTGGTGCCCGAGCGCGAGGGCGACGAGATCGCGATGTGGCCGAAGTATTCGGGGCGCGTCAGGTCGCTCCACTCCTTGGGGGCGGCGAGCTTGTGGGCCTGCAGGTAGCGGGTGTTCCACATGATCCCGTAGCCGGCCAGCGCCTGGCCGTAGTACAGGCCGTGCGGGTCGTTGAGCGGGTAGTTGCCGATCTTGGCCGGCGCACTCTTGTTCACGGTCTCGGGCGCGGGGGCCAGCAGCTTGTTGCGCGCGAGCACCTCGAAGGCGTCGGGCGCCGAAGCCCACATCACGTCGGGCCGCTGGCCCTCGGCGAGTTCGCGCACGTAGGCGATCGCCGCCGTGGTGTTCTTGTTCAGGATCTCGAGCTTGACGCCGGGGTTCTGCGCTTCGAAGGCCTTCTGGTACGCGGTCGTGAGCTCCTTGGGGAACGAGGTCAGCACCGTCACGGTGCCGGCCTGGGCGCCTGGCAGCACGCCGAACGCGCCCCACAGACCGGCGACCACGGCCCCGAGGAATACCCGGCTTCTTCTGCGTTGTTGCATGGCTGTCTCCTGGTGTTGTATGGCAGATGCGGCCGACTCTAGGGCGGCTGCGCGGCAAAGACCAATCATTGTTCGTGATGGAGCGCATCAGCGACAGGAGCGCGCGGGTTATCCCTGACGCAGGGCGCCGCGCGCTGCGCCTTGTCCCTGCCTTGACTGACGGGGCGCGCCGCAAGCCGAAATAATCCGTGCCATGTACCAAGCCACACGCCCTTCCCGCTCCGAATTTGTTCCGATCCGCTCGCTGCGCTACCACGTCCGGCGCTGGGGCACGCCCCAGACGGGCGCGGCGCCGCTGGTGCTGGTGCACGGCTGGATGGACGTGGGCGCGTCGTACCAGTTCGTGGTCGATGCGCTCTCGCCGGCGTTTGCCGCAGGGCGGGAGATCATCGCGCCCGACTGGCGTGGTTTCGGCCTGACCGAGCCGCCGGCGGGCACCGACCACTATGTCTTTGCCGACTACCTGGCCGACCTGGACCAGCTGCTGGACCATTGCGCGCCCAGCCAGGCCATCGACCTGGTGGGCCACAGCATGGGCGGCAACGTCGCCATGATGTACGCCGGCGTGCGCCCCGAGCGCGTGCGCCGGCTGGTCAACCTCGAGGGCTTTGGCATGCCGGCCACGCAGCCGTCGAAGGCGCCGCAGCGCTACGCGCAGTGGATGGACGAGCTCAAGAGCCTGCAGCGCGGCGAACTGGCGCTCAAGGGCTACGACAGCGCCACCGGCGTGGCGCAGCGCCTCATGAAAACCAACCCGCGCCTGCGCGCCGACAAGGCCGCGTGGCTGGCGCAGCACTGGGCGCGGCCCAACGCGCAGGGGCTCTGGGACATCCTCGGCGACCCGGCGCACAAGGTCACCAGCGCGCAGCTCTACCGCGTGGACGAGGCGCTGGCCCTCTACCGCGCCATCACCGCGCCCACGCTGGCCATCGAGGCCAGCGACGACAGCCTGGGCCAGTGGTGGAAACACAGGTACACGCTGGCCGAGTACCACGAGCGCCTGGAGTCCGTGCCCGACTGCCGCTGCGCCGTGGTGCAGGACGCCGGCCACATGCTGCACCACGACCAGCCGCAGGCCGTGGCCGCGCTGATCGAGGACTTTCTGCGCTGACCTTCAGCCAAATCTGCCTCCAGCTCTTTGTGCACCGGCGCTCATAGCTATTATTTTTAATATGTGCGCTGCGCGCGCCCGCCGGCAGCCGGCCTGCGGGCGGCGCTTTGGCGCAGATCAGGGGCTTGGCGGCCACCACGTCGGGTCCATGAGAAAATCGCGGTCTATTTCACCGAACACACAGGACAGCACCATGGACGCAGAACACATCAACCAGATCGGCAACACCCTCATCGACCTGTCCGAGCGCACGCAAGAGTTACGGGGGTATCTTTGACTACGATGCCAAATTTGAACGCCTGCGCACGGTAAACGCCTCGCTCGAAGACCCGGCCGTCTGGAACGACCCGAAGAAGGCCCAGGACCTGGGCAAGGAAAAGAAGTCGCTCGATAACGTGGTGCTCACGCTCGAGCGCCTGACGCGCGAGCTGGCCGACAACACCGAACTCTACGAGATGAGCGTGGAGGAAGGCAACGACGCCGACCTGATGGCCATCGCCGCGGAAGCCGCCAAGCTGCAGCCCGAGATCGAAGAACTCGAGTTCCGCCGCATGTTCCGCCACGAGGCCGACCCGCTCAGCTGCTTCCTCGACATCCAGGCCGGTGCCGGCGGCACCGAAGCCTGCGACTGGGCCGGCATGCTGCTGCGCCAGTACCTGCGCTACGCCGAGCGCAAGGGCTTCAAGACCAGCGTCGACGATGAAACCCCGGGCGACGTCGCCGGCATCAAGGGCGCGACGATCCACATCGAGGGCGAGTACGCCTATGGCCTGCTGCGCACCGAAACCGGCGTGCACCGCCTGGTGCGCAAGAGCCCGTTCGACAGCTCGGGCGGTCGCCACACGAGCTTTGCCAGCGTGTTCGTCTACCCCGAGATCGACGACTCGATCCAGATCGACATCAACCCGTCGGACGTGCGCACCGACACCTACCGCGCCTCGGGCGCGGGCGGCCAGCACATCAACAAGACCGACTCCGCGGTGCGCCTCACGCACATCCCCACCGGCATCGTGGTGCAGTGCCAGGACGGCCGCAGCCAGCATGGCAACCGCGACATCGCCTGGCAGCGCCTGCGCTCCAAGCTCTACGACTTCGAGATGCGCAAACGCCAGGAAGAGGCCCAAAAGCTCGAGGACACCAAGACCGACGTCGGCTGGGGCCACCAGATCCGCTCGTACGTGCTCGACAACAGCCGCATCAAAGACCTGCGCACGAACGTCGAAATCTCCGCCACGCAGAAAGTGCTGGACGGCGATCTCGACGCCTTCATCGAAGCCTCGCTCAAGCAAGGCGTATAAGGAGAACCATGTTGCCAATGCGTGACGGACAGGCGCCAGCCACCGCGATCCTGCGGAGCGACTACCAGGCACCGGCCTGGTGGATCGACACCGTGGACCTGGCGTTCGACCTCGATCCTGCCAAAACGCGGGTGCTCAACAAGATGCGCCTGCGCCGCAACCCGGAGGTGCCCGCGCAAGCGTTGCGCCTGGACGGGGAAGACCTCAATCTCTCGCGCGTGCTGGTCAACGGCGCGGGCACCTCGTTCAAGATGGACGCAGGCCAGCTGGTGCTCGAGAACCTGCCCGAGGGCGACGCGCCGTTCGACCTGGAGATCTTCACCACCTGCTGCCCGGACAAGAACACGCAGCTGTCGGGCCTGTACGTCAGCCAGGGTACGTTCTTCACGCAGTGCGAGGCCGAAGGGTTTCGCCGCATCACCTACTTCCTCGACCGTCCCGACGTCATGGCCAGCTACAGCGTGGTGCTGCGCGCCGACAAGGCGCAGTACCCGGTGCTGCTGTCCAACGGCAACCTGGTCGAGCACGGCGACCTGGAAGGCGGGCGCCACTTTGCCAAGTGGGTCGACCCGCACAAGAAGCCCAGCTACCTGTTCGCGCTGGTCGCGGGCACGCTGGTGGCGCGCCAGCAGCGCATCACCTCGCGTGCCGGAAACGAGCATCTTCTAGAGGTCTACGTGCGCCCCGGCGACCTGGGCAAGACCGAACACGCGATGAACTCGCTGATGGCCAGCGTCGCCTGGGACGAGGCGCGCTTTGGCCTGTCGCTTGATCTGGAGCGCTTCATGATCGTCGCCACCAGCGACTTCAACATGGGCGCGATGGAAAACAAGGGCCTGAACATCTTCAACACGAAGTACGTGCTGGCGAGTGAATCCACCGCGACCGACACCGACTTCGCCAACATTGAGAGCGTGGTCGGGCACGAGTACTTCCACAACTGGACCGGCAACCGCATCACCTGCCGCGACTGGTTCCAGCTGAGCCTGAAGGAGGGCCTGACGGTCTTCCGCGATCAGGAGTTCAGCATGGACATGGCCGGCAGCCCGTCGGCCCGCGCCGTCAAGCGCATCGAAGACGTGCGCGTGCTGCGCACCGCCCAGTTCCCCGAGGACGCCGGCCCCATGGCGCACCCGGTGCGCCCCGACAGCTACGTCGAAATCAACAACTTCTACACCGTCACGATCTACGAGAAGGGTGCGGAAGTGGTGCGCATGATGCACACGCTTGTCGGGCGCGAAGGCTTTGCGCGCGGCATGAAGCTGTACTTCGAGCGCCACGACGGCCAGGCCGTGACCTGCGACGATTTCGCGGCCGCGATTGCCGACGCCAACCCGGCGAGCGACCTGGCGCGCCTGCTGCCGCAGTTCAAGCGCTGGTACAGCCAGGCCGGCACGCCGCGCGTGCGCGCCACGGGCCGGTACGACGCCGCGGCACGCACCTACACGCTCACACTGGCGCAAAGCTGCGCGCCCACGCCGGGCCAGCCGGTGAAGGAGCCGTTTGTCATCCCGGTCGAACTCGGCCTGCTGGCGCAGGACGGCAGCACCCTGCCCCTGCAACTGGCCGGCGAAGACGCTGCGGGCGCCACCTCGCGCACCGTCGTGCTGTCCGAACCGAGCCAGACGCTGGTCTTCACCCACATCGACAGCGCCCCGGTGCCCTCGCTGCTGCGCCACTTCAGCGCGCCGGTGGTCCTCGACGTGGACTACAGCGATGCCGATCTGCTGGCGCTGCTGGCACACGACGCCGACGCCTTCAACCGCTGGGAGGCCGGCCAGCGCCTGGTGCTGCGCTGCGCTATCAATGCCATAGCTGCCAGCGCAGACCCCATCATCGCTGCAGGCATTTTTGACCAAAAATTCCTGACCGAGTCGGTGCTGCAGGCACTGCGCAGCGTGCTGCGCGACCCGGCCCTGGACGCCGCCTATAAGGAGCTGGTGCTGACGCTGCCGTCGGAAACCTACCTCGCCGAGCAGCTCGACGTGGTCGATCCGCAGCGCGTGCACGCCGTGCGCGAAGCCATGCGCGCACAGCTGGCGCTGGCGCTGCACAGCGACTGGCAATGGGCCTACGAGCAGCACCACAGCAACGGCGCCTACCGGCCCGATGCCGTGTCTGCGGGCCGGCGCGCACTCACCGGCATGGCCCTGTCCATGCTGTGCCTGGCCGCCCAGCACAGCGGCGATGCCGTCTGGCCCGGCAAGGCGCTGCAGCGCTTCAAGGACGCGGGCAACATGACCGACCGCATCAACGCCCTCAGCGCCCTCGTCGGCAGCGGCCACGCGCTGGCCGCGCCGGCGCTCGCGCGCTTTCATGCGCTGTTCAAGGACGAGCCGCTGGTGCTCGACAAATGGTTTGCGCTGCAGGCTGGCAGCCCCGACCGCGGCGGCAACGTGCTGCCCCTGGTCAAGCAGCTGCTGCAGCACCCGGACTTCTCGCTCAAGAACCCGAACCGCGCGCGCAGCGTGATCTTCAGCTACTGCAGCGGCAACCCCGGCGCCTTCCACCGCGCCGATGCGGCTGGCTATGTGTTCTGGTGCGAGCGCGTCTGCGAGCTCGACGCCATCAACCCGCAGGTGGCAGCCCGGCTGGCGCGCGCCCTCGACCGCTGGCAAAAGCTGGCAGAGCCGTGGCGCACCGCCGCGCACGAGGCCATCGCCCGCGTGGCGGCACGCGAAGGCCTCAGCAACGACGTGCGCGAAGTCGTCACGCGCGCGCTGGCCCCATGAATTGAACCGAAAGAACCCATGGCACAAAGAATCTCCCTCACCCGCTACCTCGTCGAACAGCAGCGCATCGACGGTCTCATCCCGGCCCAGCTGCGCCTGCTGCTCGAAGTGGTCGCGCGCGCCTGCAAGGGCATCAGCCAGGCCGTCAACAAGGGCGCGCTGGGCGGCGTGCTCGGCACCGCAGAGAGCGAAAACATCCAGGGCGAAATCCAGAAGAAGCTCGACATCATCGCCAACGAGGTGCTGATCGAGGCCAACGAATGGGGCGGCCACCTCGCCGCCATGGCGTCGGAAGAAATGGACGGCATCTATGTCGTGCCCAACCGCTATCCGCAGGGCGAATACCTGCTGCTGTTCGACCCCCTCGATGGCTCGAGCAACATCGACGTCAACGTCAGCATCGGCACCATCTTCAGCGTGCTCAAAAAGCCCGAAGGCGACCGCGGCGTCGAGGCCGGCGACTTCCTGCAGGCCGGCCACCAGCAGGTCGCTGCCGGCTACTGCGTGTATGGCCCGCAGACCACGCTGGTGCTCACGGTGGGCGACGGCGTGGCCATGTTCACGCTCGACCGCGAACAGGGCTCGTTCGTGCTCACGCAAGAGAACGTGCGCATTCCCGAAGACACGAAGGAATTCGCCATCAACATGAGCAACATGCGCCACTGGGACGCTCCCATCAAGCGCTATGTCGACGAATGCCTGCAAGGCGTCGAAGGCCCGCGCGGCAAGGACTTCAACATGCGCTGGATCGCCAGCATGGTGGCCGACGTGCACCGCATCCTCACGCGCGGCGGCATCTTCATGTACCCCTGGGACAAGCGCGAACCGAACAAGCCCGGCAAGCTGCGCCTGATGTACGAAGCCAACCCCATGGGCTGGATCGTCGAGCAGGCCGGCGGCGCCGCGACCAATGGCAAGCAGCGCATCCTCGACATCGAGCCCACCCAGCTGCACGAACGCGTCAGCGTCATTTTGGGTTCAAAAAATGAGGTCGAGCGCGTGACGGACTATCATTCGACGCTATAATTTGAGACTTCGCCGGTGTAGCTCAGTCGGTAGAGCAGCTCATTCGTAATGAGAAGGTCGGGTGTTCGATTCATCTCTCCGGCACCATCTAAAAGTCCCGCAACCCGCATGAACAGTGGGTTTGCGGCGATTTCCAAGGGTTTCCTGTGGTAGAACCTGTGGTAGTTCTACACAATGCGCCTCTCCCTTGGCCCCCTGCAAGTGACGATCAAGTACACGTACCCTCGTGGCAAGACCACGATCTATCAACGGGCAGTGCCGACGGACTTACGTCCCCGCTATCCCGGTGCCACCATCAAGCGTGACCTGAAGACCACCAACCCCATCAAGGTTGCCCGGCTGGTCGAGAACTTGAACCGAAGTATTGAAGCAGAGTGGGAAGGTCTCCGCGCTGCGCCTGAGTCGTCCCCTGAGTCCCTCAAAGCCCACGCTGATGAGGCTCTTCGTTCATGGGGTCTCGCTCCCCACCCCGCTGAAAACGTGCCTGAGGCAATCTCACTGCTGGACGACTACGTGGACGATAAGCGTGCAGCCTATGCCCAGACAGCAGCGAGGGTGCTTGGGGAGGACGAGGAGCGCGTATACCGTGAAGCGTCCGCCCGTGAGTTCCTCACGCCGGTAGAGATTGAAGCTCTGCAGCGCCTCCACGGCAAACCCGAAGCCAGTGCCACCATCACTTACGCGCTGGACGTTCACCTCGACACCAACCGTAAACGGGACGACCTGAAGTTCACGACTTATGCCCGTCGAGCTTTTGCATCGCTGGTGGCTGTCACGGGCGATAAGGCCATCACGAATTTCACCCGAGCTGATGCCCGCAAGTTCATTGCCAAGGGCCTGGAAGACTCGCTGAACACCGCCACCATTCGCCGCCGCATCAACTCGTTTCGGGCCGTCTGGAGTTCATATCGTCGCGAGTGTGATCCACAGCTACCCAATCCCTTTGAAGGTCTCGCCATCCCCGGTGAGGGCCTGGACAAGAAGGCCCGAGTGCCATTCACGACCGACGAACTGAAGGTCTTGATTTCAGCGTGTCAGGCCAAGGATGATGACCTTCGCTGGATACTTGCTATGCTGGCTGACACGGGGGCACGTCTGGCTGAAGTGGTCGGCCTCACTCTCAGTGACATCGTGCTTGATCGGGATGTCCCCCACATCATCATTCAGCCCCACGCCTGGCGCTCTCTGAAGAACGCTGCGAGCGCCCGAGTGGTGCCACTGGTGGGGGCTTCGTTCTGGGCGGCGAAGCGGGTGAAGGAAACAGCGACCCATGATCAGGTGTTCGCTTTCCCCAGGTACACGACAGATACTGAGTGCAAGGCGACGAACGCATCTGGCACCATTGCCTCATGGATACGCCGGTTGCCTCTTGAGCACACCGCCCATGACCTTCGCCACACGATGGCCGATAGGCTGAAGGCCATCCAATGCCCGAAGGACATTCGATACGCGATAGACGGACATGCAGCCCAGGACGTAGGGGACACCTACGGGACTGGATATGGCCTCAAAGTCAAGGCTGAGTGGCTTGAAAAAGTGGTTCTGGCTCAATAGTACGTTGGCCCGGAAAGGGCGCGATGGCAAGACAGTGGCCTGACCAAGCCCTCAAATTTCCCGTAGAGCTATTGCTCCGGTTTCAAGCCTGAGCCGCAATTCAGTGCGCCCATGCCGCTGTCCGCGCCACAGCAGCGCTTGCGGCCCTTTACGTCCCGGCCTGTGCTCACAACTCCGGTCATTCGTTCGGATTGCAGCCGGTGACCGAATCACCGGTTGTAGGGAGTTGCAGGGCAAAGCCGTTGGCAAGAGGCTCTAGGCTTCGCGAGCAACGCTTGCGTCTAGCTCGGAGTTGCGTGTGCGGCCCACTCAAACCTCCTGGGAGGTCGAGCCGTCTCCTACGACAGAGTTTTCCGTAGCTCTAAGCAAGTCCGCCAGTCTCGGCTCCACCGCGCCGTGATCATTCGTGCATGCAGTTCGCATACTTGTGGAGAGTGGCGGCTGCATCAGCGAGTTCCTCGCTTAACATGGCTACATAGGATACAAGAGAACACACCCATGACGGAAATATCGGTCAAACAGGCATTGAATAAGGCGTTTTTGAAGACAAAACCCCCACGTTCTTATGTGGAAGTTTTTAAGAATCAGCTAATACGGTTGCTCGACAACGTTAATGTCCACGAGTCGGAAGAGCATCACAAGAATCTGATTTCCGATTTTCTGCGCAAGATCGGTTACGACGGCAAGCACTCCATAAACACCAAAGCTCGGACCGATCTCGTTATTCACAACGGTCGGCAATCCACGTCAGCCGCTGGGGTCATCATTGAAACGAAAAAGCCGACCAACAAGTCCGAAATGCCGCAACGCTGTCAACTAAACACAAAGGCCTTGCAGGAACTGCTTCTCTACTATTTGCGCGAACGAGTTGTATTAAAAAATCTGGAAATTAGAAATCTCGCTATAACAAATGCGTGCGAATGGTTTATTTTTGATGCCCAAGTTTTTGAAAGGCTTTTTGCACAAGATAAGGAACTAACAAGAAAGTTCAACGATTTTGAACAGGGGCGACTATCAGGAACAACGACGGAATTTTTCTATAAACAGATAGCTTCTCCCGCAATTCAAAAGGTTGCGTTTGAGATTGTTTTTACGTATGTTGACCTCCGCGACTATGAGGCTTATGCTCGGGATTCTGATGCCGGAAATGACCGCAAGCTAATAGAACTACTAAAAGTTTTTTCTCCCGAACACTTATTAAAACTTCCATTTCAAAACGATAGCAATAGCCTTGATAAAGGATTCTACAGTGAATTGCTCCATCTTATTGGTTTGGAAGAGGTAAAGGATAAGGGGAGGAAAATAATTCGCAGGAAGTTGCCAGGCAAACGCAATGCTGGGGCACTAATAGAAAACGCCATCACGCAAGTGGATGCGCTCGATAAACTAAATAGAATAAATAATCTGGAATCTTACGGCTCCGATAAAGAGGAGCAGCTGTTAAATGTTGGGCTTGAGCTTTGCATTACGTGGATTAATCGCATCATTTTTCTAAAACTTCTTGAAGCACAGTTGGTTGCTTTCAATGGCGGAAACAAGGATCACGCTTTTCTCCATTCTCAGCGGGTGAGATCTTACGATGACCTAAATGCCCTTTTTTTTCGGGTGCTAGCTAGACATTGGGACAAGCGGGATGATGAGGCCAAGCTACAGTTTGGTCAGATCCCGTATTTAAATAGTTCGCTATTTGAGCCT
Source organism: Acidovorax sp. SRB_24 (assembly GCF_012931925.1). NCBI lineage: Bacteria > Pseudomonadati > Pseudomonadota > Betaproteobacteria > Burkholderiales > Comamonadaceae > Acidovorax > Acidovorax sp. SRB_24. Next base: position 79,521 of record NZ_MWOM01000011.1, on the reverse strand, counting down.
ACAGCCCTGGAGCACGAGACACTTCTTATCAGCAATCTTTCTGAGAGTCGGGATATACAGATATTATCAACCACTGTACTCAAAAGCGAATCTGGGAAACGCAGGGTTGGAAAGTTGGACGCGCTGACATATTTGCTTCTCTTTCTTGATGCTTACGACTTTGCAAGCACGGGGGCGGAAGCTATTCAGGAAGACGAAAAATCTCTGATTAGTGCATCAGTCTTAGGGCTGATTTTTGAGAAAATAAACAACTATCAGCATGGTGCGTTCTTCACGCCGGGCTTCGTGACTATGTACATGGCGCATGGGGCAGTCCGAACGGCTGTCCTCAATCGATTCAATAAGTTGAAAGGTTGGACATGTGCAAACTTCCGGGAGCTTTATGACAAGATCGAGGATCGGCAGGAAGCCAATAACATAATTAACGAACTTCGGATTTGTGACCCAGCCGTAGGCTCAGGGCACTTTCTGGTATCCGTCCTCAATGAACTCATAGCGGTTAAATCGGAGTTGCGGATTTTGACCGATGTCACTGGCGCACGACTGAAGGAATATCGTATTGAAGTATCGAACGATGAACTTGTGATTCTCGATGAGGATGGCGATTTATTTGAGTACAAACGTCATAGTGCGGAAAGCCAGCGCGTACAAGAGGCGATTTTCCATGAAAAAGCTCGGCTCATAGAGAATTGCCTATTCGGGGTCGATATTAATCCGAATTCTGCAAAAATCTGCCGATTACGTTTGTGGATCGAGCTACTAAAATCCGCCTACTACAAGTCGGATGACGAGCTCGAAACGCTTCCAAATATCGACATCAATATCAAAGCTGGAAACTCGCTAATTGCGCGGTACCCGCTGAATGCGGATCTGAGGAACGCCCTCAAGAAAAGCAAGCGAAGTACGGCGGACTATCAGGCCGCTGTTGTCAAATACAGAACTGCTACCAGCAAGGACGAAAAGTTCGAGATGGAAAGACTCATTTCGGAAATTAAATCAAGCTACCAGCAAGAAATTCACAGCAATGACTCCAAAGTTGTTAGGCACCGAAATGCTTCGGAAGAGCTTGAGACGTTAGCCCGGCAAAAGACGCTCTTCGGACTGACCCTGGCAGCCAAGAAACGACGCGAACATACGGTGAGTCGGTTAACAACCGAGGTAGAGCGTTTAGGTGCGGAGATTGAGGCGATTCGAAACAGCCGAATGTTCCGCAATGCGTTTGAATGGAGATTCGAATTCCCAGAAGCGTTGAATTCCCAGGGAGCTTTTCATGGATTTGATTTAATCATTGGCAACCCGCCATATGGCGTTTCCATACAAGGCGAAGAACGGAAGCACTTAGTAGCTCGCTTGGGCAAGGTGCCGGATTTTGAGATTTACTATTGGTTCATAAATCGGGCGCAGCAGTTGCTTGCTAATGGCGGAATTCTGTCATTCATCGTGCCCAATACGATTCTTTTTAATCTGGGTGCGGCTGCATATCGCTTGGAGCTATTTAATTATTGGGCACTGGACGAGATTTTAGACTGCACAAACTTCAGCATTTTTGCAGAGGCAACAGTCCGGAATGTGATCCTTACTGGTAGACGACAGGCCGGTACAACGTTAACTTATCGTCCAACAGCTGATGCGACATCCTTCCCGGAATTGGTGCTCTGTGAGCGGGAGAGTATTTCACAAGAGCAAGCTGCTTCAAACAATTTAAATTGGGGCTTGCTGTTCCGACTACCAAAGGAAACCATAGACCTTATTATTAAAATACGGTCGGACATGTCGCCGCTCAGAACCTATTTTCCAGAAATCAGTCAAGGCCTCATTGCCTACGATCGCTACCAAGGTCAGGATGAGCACACGATCAAGAATCGGGTGTTTCATTCGACAATTAAGCACAGTCCAGAATGGAAGCAGTGGCTCTGGGGTAGCGACGTGACACGGTTTCACGTGTCGTGGAATCGCCAGGAATTCATCAAGTATGGAGCTGGCATTGCGAACCCTCGAAATCCGAAGTTCTTCGTAGGCCGTCGACTACTTGTTCGTGAGATCAGTAATCCGCGTATTTTTGCGGCGATCACAAGTGCAGAGTTTTACAACGACCCTGCCATCCTTATCGTAAAGGACAACTCAACAAGTCCTATATCGTTGGAATGCGTGGCTGCAATCCTGAATTCAAAGCTTGCAACTTTTTTCCACTTTAATTCTTCGCCTAAAGCGTCTAAGGGAGCGTTCCCTAAGATTCTTATTCACGATATCGAAACATTCCCATTGCCTCACTCCATTAATGCAAATACATCTTTGGAACTTGTTTCAGTCGCAAGGCGGCTGGAAGCCAATGCTGCTTCCCAGTTAGTGGACAAAGCTACAGAGGAAAGACTCGACGCACTAGTTTATAAACTCTATGGCCTGAGCCAACAAGAAGTTGAGCTCGTGGAGAAGTGGTTTGCGAAATCCGAAGAGTCTGCCGTGCGACTGCTGGCCGCCTGAAGCAGTTCCAGAATTGAGTCAGTTGGACTTCCGCCCCTGGCCGTATGCGGTCCATCCCTGAGTACTCGCATAAAAAATATGAGGAGTGTTCCCGAAGTGCGGGCCCATGTATTGCCCCCACTAGGGGGTACTGCTGTAGGTTGTGGTCGTGGCATATTTGCCCTTTTCGACTCCGTCTTTGAAGCTACCGCTCACGTCTGGCAACAGCTACAAACGACTCTGACGCACCTCGCGCACGGGGAGAGTCCTCACGCTGGCATCCATGATTCGCAGGATGGACTGGGGTGCTTCCTGCGTACCCTTGCCAACGCAGCCACTGAGGCCCCTGGGGGGACTCTGAAGCACCTCGCCTACATTCGCCTAAGTGAGGCTGCTTGGACGCCCAGGGTCATTCCCTCACGCCTTCCCGGGTGCCAGCCCAGCATGGATTCTCTCAATAAGCAAGTCACGCTCGTACTCGGCGAGATTTGCACCGCATTTTTTCGAGGGGCCACCCAGATAGTGGCGGCGGCAGATTCCCCCCGGTGCCCCCTCTCGGCGCATTCGCGTTGCGCCCGAAGTTTGGAGAAGCGCACCACAACACAAAGATCAAAGTAAGAGCCCGAGGGTCGCAAGGCACTCGTGCCGAGCACTCGCTCTGGGCTTACCACAGCCACGGCACCCCTTGTACCCGGTGTCATGCAAGGTACACCCCAGCTGGGCAGATCAGGGTTGACACTTTCCCGGCTGCTTCGCGTCAGGTTGAAATGGCATGCCCATCAACTTGACACAAATTGCATGTGGTCTTAGACTTCAATCTGACAGATCAACAAAGAGGGATGGCCAGATCATGAACAGCACCAGCACCACCCACCGCACAGCGAAATACCCCACGGGGCAACACGTGGGATACGTCCGAGTATCCACCACCGATCAGAACACCCAGCGCCAGCTCGAAGGCGTGGTCCTCGACAAGGTATTCACCGACAAGGCCAGCGGCAAGGACCGCCAGCGTCCCCAGCTTGGGGCGTGCCTGTCGCACCTACGGGAAGGAGACACGTTGCACGTCCATTCCATGGATCGCCTCGCACGGAACCTCGATGACCTGCGCAAGATCGTTGATGAGTTGACAGCCCGAGGCGTGGCCGTGGCGTTCTCCAAGGAAGGGATGACCTTCGAGCCAGTGACCGAAGGCATGGAGCGCGGCAAGGCCGATATGGCCCGCTTGATGCTCTCGATCATGGGAGCGGTGGCCGAGTTCGAGCGGTCCATGATCCTGGAGAGGCAGCGGGAGGGTATCGCCATTGCCAAGGCCGAGGGCCGGTACAAGGGCGCCAAGCCCAAGCTGACAGAAGCACAGGCGCAGGAACTCAAACAGCGGGCAGCACAGGGGGTATCGAAGTCTGCCCTCGCCAAGGACTACGGGGTCAGCCGGGAGACGGTGTACACGTACCTCCGGGAAGGTCCGCAGAAGGCTCTCTGAGCGCCTCCGCAAACAATCTGCAGGGCCTCTGCAGAAGGACGCATCTACGGGCGCTCGAGCAGCCTTCCTGGCGATGGTCGATTTCTACACAGCTACGGAGAGAAACACCAACACCAACGTTGGCCGTTCTCGAATGCCTCCACTGGGTTTTCCGGCCGGAGGCTTTTTCAACTGTAGAAGGAAATCCCATGCCCAATCCGATCGGTGTCATCCGCACCGTCACCATCCCCGTCCCCCTGTTCACCCACCTGAAGAACTGCCAGCGCCACATCCAGCAGACCGAAGGACGCAAGCTGACAAACAGCCATACGCTTGCCGTCATCCTGCGCCAGCACCGTGACATCGTGGGGCCGGCCTTGCAACGCACTGCGCAGGTCTCACCATGAAGGCGCTTTACGCAGTCTCCGCATCCGTGGGATCGGGCAAGACAAAGGCCGCTGTCGAGTACCTGGCACGGCCAGAGACCAGCACCCAGGACTTCATCTACGTCGCTCCCACCATCCGGCTGCTCAACCAAACCGAGGGTCAGCTGCGGTCGCTGCTGGAGACGCAGGAGGCGATCCGCAACGTTCACCTGATCCACTCCGAAGCGCGTGATGGCGAGAGCGGCTCGGCCGCAACGGAGGCGCTGCAGGTGATCAATGCACGTCCCGCTGGTCTGGGCCGGGTGGTGTTCCTCACGACCAAGACGTTTCTGCGGATCGTGTCCCAGATCGGTGACCCGACCCGGTGGGCCTTGATCCTCGACGAAGCTTTTGCGCCCGTCACGTTCATTTCCTACCACCTTGGGCCACGCCCAGAAGAGGGGCTGGACTATTTCCGCGAGATGTTCCGCATCGACACGCAGGACAACCACCGGGTAGTGCCCGTGACGGGTCGAGATGGCTTGGTCACGGACATCGCCTCGGGAAATCTCGATCAATGCGGGCAGAAGTACCTGGGCCAAAGTGCGCTGGCGCAAGAGGTCAGCAACCCCGCCATGCGGTGTGAGTTGGTCGTGACACCAACGACGAGGATCGTCTCGGACCTCTTTGCCGAGACTGCGGAAGCAGACCCAGCCGTGAAGCTCACTTGCTCGGAGCTGCTGTTCGCGTCCTACCTGACCCCCGAGTACTTCGGAGACTTCCGCGAGGTGATCTTGCTGTCGGCGCTGTTCGAGCACACGGTGCTGTACCACCTGTGGACGCGCAGCTTCGGGGTGAGGTTCGTCCCGCACCCGTGGTTCGATTCGGGGAGGCTCAGGGATGTCCACGTCGAGCAAGGGCCAATGATCGCGGTCGGCCACCTGCTGCACCAAGAGGACCGGGCCAGCAAGCACAACCTCCTGGCAAACCGCCATACAGGTGCCCCCGGTGAGCGCATGAAGGGCGCCCGTGTCGTGGACGGTCTCGTGCAGACAGCGGCGGAGTTCTTCAAGGGATCACAGTTCCTGCTGCAAACCAACAACGGCGCTGGGTACGGCCCAGGTGGAGCGAGCGTTCCCGACAACGCACAAGCGATACCCGTGGTCAGCCATGGCCTGAACGACTTCATGGATTCCGACAACGTGGTGGCCCTGGCCGTGACCAACCCCAACCCCCAGCAGCTCGAGTGGGTGCAGACAAGGACGGGCCTGACCAAGGACGAAGTGCTTCGGGCGCACCGCATCCACACGGTGTACCAAGCGATCGGACGGACCTCGGTGCGCTCGCTCGAACGGGCCACGGCGAGGAAGGTCTTCTTGGTCGCTGGATACGACGACGCCAAGCTCTTGCATCGGCTGTTCCGGGGATCAAGGTGGCTCGGACAGGTCGGTGATCAACCCTCCTTGAGGGCCGTGCGCGAGGCCAAGGCAGAGCCAGGAGTGATACGCAAGATGACAGACACCATCATCAGCTACCTGGATGCTCTTCCGTCTGACGTGACAGCGATTCCTTCTCGGTCCGTGAAGACACAAGTAGCTCCCGAGCTTTCCTCCAGCACCTGGACCGAGGCGTCGAGTCGGGTGAGTGCAGCGAGTGTCACGTGGCGCAAAGACGGTCACAACTTCCGTCAGGTGCTATTCACGGACCACTTCAAAGCGTTGTCAGGCCATGAGCAGTGTGCTGAAACTACCACGATGTACCAATAAGCTTATAGGTTGTTCGTGTGAGATTCGGTCCCTAGCAGGTACTCCATCCAGGTCGGCTCTTCAGATGAGGGTTGACCTGGACTGACGTAAACACCCTGTTGTGGGCGCGTCCGAGGGTCTCGTGTAGATGTCCGGTGCTCTGTGAATTCGTTGTTGGACTGGCGCACGCTTAGGGAGCGGGCTTGTGACCGACCTCAAAGGCGATCAGGCTGCTATCAGCCCATTGCTGTCGGTCGAGCGTCCACTGCCTATGTCTTTTATGCCGCGGTTGCGGTCGGTCTACATTTGCTTCATACGTATCCTATCGGCCACAGTACGGTCATGGCCGCCGACATTTGCATGGCACCACGTCCTAGGCGAACCGCAGAAGTTGCCGGCCGTCACCATTTCATCAGCCTGATGCGCGCCGCGGACGTCAGTTGCTTAGACCCGCGATCTGGCATCATTGCGGTTACACGTACTCTCAAGAGCCATGTGGCGCAGGGCTGAATTGAAGGGCTGTCGAAAAATTCTTCTATGACGATTAGGCCAATGCTGGCTTCGCCCAATCGTAGATTTCTTGAGCCAATTCCGCAGGTGAGGGGAGGCTCACCACGCGGAAGCCATCTCGCTCGAGCTTCCACTCGTAGTCGTGAATCACGCTTTCAATGTGCTTGTATTCCTTGGGCTCGATTGCAGTGGGCTCCGGCAGCAGCAGGAACAGTCCGATGTCTTCGAGCTTTCGGATGCGGGAATAGGTGGTCAGGTCACGACTCGACTTGAGCAGGTTCATCTCTACGCTTTGAGCCGTTTTGTAGACGGCGGAAGTAACGCTGCCACAGCCCTTTGGCGTCTCCAAGTTCAAATCGAGGAAGTGTTTTCCACCTTCGAAGTCCAACAGCACACCTTGGCTCTGCTGAGTTGCGATGCGATCAAAATCCATCTGTGCGATTCGCTTGAGTTCGGTGTTCACCAGTTCTCGAGCTCGCGGCGTGTCAATCGACTCGAAGCGATCGGCGGACTTCTTTTGCGTAGGCGCCATGACGATGACCTCGTTGAAGAGGCGTTCGACGGTCGCCTCACGGTCGGCCCCCGACGTAAAGCGCGGCACTTCGAGCATTAGGCAGTCCGTATCGAAGGCCACTTCAGGGATGGCAGTCTTGTCCTGCACTGCCCGACGGAGCGTTGACTCGGCAGAGGCTAGAAGCTCGCGGATCGACTTCTGTGGAAACGTGTCGCGGTACAGGCAGTCGAATTTCTTGAAATCATCGAGAAGCTTGAAATGCAGTCGGTCGCCCGGCGACTGTACGATGACGCCGATCGAAAAGCGCTGTGGGACAAAGACGTCCGGCTGAAGCTCCAATGTCGTCCAAGCTCCAGAGAAGGCGGGTTTGGGCGTGGTCACTGCGATGCGACTTAGGTGCGCAGCGTCGCCGAAAGATATGGCTGTGTTGATCATGCGATCACCTTCAATAGGCTGGTCATCCAGCCGGGCTGGGAGCGGTGGGAAAGTGAGGTCGAGATCGTTTGGCTTAGTTGAGCCGCGGCGGCTGGAGGGGTAACGATCTTTGCAACGAGAGCATCGAGGTCGCGTTGTACTGCGGCCAAGGCCGCTGCGTGACCGTTCGCCGCATTGGCCATGTCGACTTGGAATCGCTTGTAATCGACGCCGGTTAATGTCTTTCCCGCCTCGGACGTAAGGCAGCGCTCTGCCCAAGTTGTGCCGAATGGCACCCATAGCAAGTCGTGCAGCAGTGTCTCGTGGTCGATCGCTACATAGCCGCCCTTCGGTGACCTGATTACGTTGCCGAAGTTGCGATCCCGCAGGTCTGTCCACTTATCGAACGCCGCAATTTTGCGAGCGTCTTGGCTCCTGAACAGGTTCTTTTTGGCTATGAAGAACGCCCATTTGTGGACCTGCTTCAAGGACTTTCCCCCGACAACTTCGCTGCACCACGCTGGACAGAATGTAGCTCCATCCAATGCTGGAGGCAGGGTAACGCTTTTGCGTAGTTCGGTAAGGGGAACTATTAGGATGGCGCCGAAGTGAGGGCAGGGAACGCCACTGGCGCGCGCCAGCGTCCAGCCTAGTGCCTCGCATAACAGGGCTGGTCCGGATGGAAGCAGCTTGACGAAGCAGTCGCGCAGTCGACCGGATGGGTCTGCGATCTTCGCCAGATGTGTGGTCGGGTTTAATCCGCCGCTGGCTGGTACTCCACGGAATTCGCACCAGGCGCTCGAATCGAGAATCGGGACCGTTGTCGGCGGCGTTGTTGGTGCGCTCGTTGTTGGTATTGTCATTTTTTTGCCTCCCCTGAACTGCGGAGAATATCCCAACGATCACGGGTATGCGACGCCACATGCTCTGGCCGTCCAAAACAGGCCCCAAGGTCGAACGTTCGGTCGCGGAGTTCAGTCGGAATTCAAGAAGCCCGGTGACCCGGGGGAGGCTACAGACATCTGGTGTTAACGCCAGCCTACAGGATGATGCGGTCGGCCAGGCAAACTCACCGGCCGACAGAGCTTGTCCGCGACTGCCATCGCTTTCCGTGGTCGCCTGACCCAGTTGACCGGAGTTAGCCCAACACAGAGATACATGCATCCGCTTGGGATGCCTGCTCACAATCACTGCGGGTACCGTATTTTCTCGATAGCCTCCTTCATGGGTGCCAGCGAATGCCCTCCCGAGTACAGCCCGTAAGTGATGCGCGGCTTCTCGTGGCCCACGATGTCCGCCGTAAGGTTCTCCGAGACGCCAGCGCTTTCAAGCTGGGTCACCACCGTCTTCCTGATTGAGTGGAAAACCTTCCTGTCGGAGAACCCAAGCGTCTGCTTGAGTGTCCCAAAACGCTTGCCGCTGGCATTGGAGCGGTCCCCGTACTTGTTGAAGGTCAAGCCGGATAGGAGGTAGCCGTCCTTGCTGTGCGCTGCGCTGAACACCTTCAGCCGCTTCACGACCTCGACCAGCTCCGAATGGCCAGGTACCTGCCAAATCCCTGCAGCCGTTTTGCTGTCGGTAATGGAGAACGCATTGTCGGTGCAGCCGGCCACCTTGAGCGCACACAGCTCTCGATGCGCGCGCCCGAATATAAGCCGAGCTTGATGAGGTCGGCCAGTTCATGGTCTTCCTGGGGCAAACAGAAGAGGCAGCACTGGTGAGGTCCATCGGGGTGAAGCTTGACTGGCAAACCTGCTGGGTAATTCAAGCAAGGGTTCGTGATGCGCTGGAGTCCAAAGCCACCGCCCTCCAGAAAGCTTAGCCCGGAAACGGCGGCGCCTATCGAATTTTTGATTTCTACACAGCTACGAACAGAGAAACGCTGTTCCCTTTCTTTCCTCACACCGAGCAAATCACATGAACACCAATACCACCCTAGATTCCATCTTCCCCATCGTCAGCTACGACCTGCTGAACGACATCAACCAATATCCCGATGACAAACGCGCGGCGAAACTCAGCCACGAAGAACTCGAGTGTCACCTAGCCACCATTCTTGGCACGTCCCGCGTGCTTTACGTAGAGCGTGACACCGACCCCCTTACTGGCGAGGAAACTAGGTACTACGTGCTGCCAAAAGAAATAGCTATCTTCGTGGCATCGGCCTTCAGCACCTACACCGCTTACGACCTGTCTCGCTTCGACTGAGTGGTGATTCAGCCTCAACTGGGCCAACTACGCACGGCTGTGCCCCTCTTCCAGCTTTACCGCTGGGGGAGGGCATAGTGAAAATAATAATTATTCTCATTGCAATGGGCATCTGTCGTATTTGGAGTCTCACAAGCCAGTATCTACGGGACCACGTGTGGTAGAATTCAAGGTATTTCTGTAACAACGCCGCAGAAAAATCCTTATAAATCAACAAGTTAGAATAGAGTCGTTGATGTGTGAAAGCATCTCTCCGGCACCAACAAAGCAAGATAAGCCCCGCTATCCAATCCGGTAGCGGGGCTTATTTTTTGCGCTACAAGGCAATGCACGAGCCAGAACAATGAACTAAACAGCTTGGCAGGCAAGGAATACAACGTGATTGATGGACTGATTGGCGGCAAGCTGTACGGCACGCCCGAAAAACGCCTGGGCAAGGCAGGCAAACCGTTTGCCATGGCCAAGGTGCGCGCAACCGCCGGCGACGGCGAAACACCGCTGTTTGTCAACGTGATCGCATTTGACGGCGCCGCCTGCGCGGCCTTGCTGGCGCTCAGCGATGGTGACTCCGTCACCCTTGCGGGCAGTCTGACCCCCAAGGTCTGGAGCGACAAACAGGGCGTGGTGCGCCCATCGCTCGACATGGTGGCGCACCAAGTGCTGACGGCGTACCACGTCCAACACAAACGCGCAGCAATGCAGTCTCCCGAGCCGCGCGAGCCTCTGGACCCCTGACCACACAACGCGCCCGGTGCGAAGCCCCAGCACCGCCCACGTCATGGCCTTTGCAGACTGGCTCAACCCCTTGGTGGTTTGGATCTACCGCTGTGCTGCACATGCACAGCGGAACCTGGCCGACGATGCCGCGATCCTGGCGCTGATTTTTTGCTGAGCTTGCGCTGCGTCCTTGGCGCAGGTTGTTGTGCCATTGACAAACAAACCGCCCGATTCAGCAGGCTTCTAATAAAAAAACCCGCTATCTCGAGAGAGCGTTTGCATCGCCCCGGCTTTCCTGGACATTTTTTTAAGCCATTGGCAGCAGCGTGTCGTTCAACCCCGCTGGCCGACAAGTTCCCTGCGCTGTTTCAGCGCCAGCCAGCCCTCGTGCGTGGCTGACCTTGCCCGAAGGGGGCGACCCATCCAATGCTGACTTGGCACGGTCTCGCAATCACACTGCCGACCAGGACTCTATGGGACCATCGCGGCGAACGATGGAATGTCCGTTTTTGACACTAGCGAACGCGCGGGCCGCTATAGCGCTCAAGCCAGTGCGCATAAGGCGGCGGCAGCATCCAGTCGGGTTGCTTGACCCCCAGGGCTTTGGCCATTTCACGCGGATAATGGGGATTGGCCAGGTGGGCGCGTCCGATCATGACCAGGTCCATCTGGCCACTGGCCAAGACGCGCTCGGCCGTTTGGGGATCGTCCATGCCCCAGCCCGACGCAACCGGCAGACCCGCCTCGCGGCGCACCCGCTCGGCGACCGGCGCCAGGAAAGATGGAGTGCCCCAGGGCACCTGCACCTCAGGGATTACAAAGTTGATGCTGACGTTCAGCAGGTCAAGCCCCCCCTCGCGCAGTCGGCGCACCAGGGCAATGGAATCCGCCAGCGTCGCTTCGTCCCGACCGTCGTATTCGATAACACCCAGGCGCGCAGTGAGCGGCAGCCGCTCCGGCCAGACCTGTCGCACGGCCTCCAGGGTCTCGACCAGGAAGCGCCCCCGGTTTTCTGCATTGCCGCCGTAGCCATCCGTGCGCTGGTTGCTGTGCGCGGAAAAGAAACTCTGCGCCAGGTAGCCATGTGCGAAGTGCAGCTCCAACCATTGGAATCCGGCGTCACGAGCGCGGCGCGCCGCAGCGACGAAGTCGGCCTTGACGCGCTCGATGTCGGCCAGCGTCATTTCCTGCGGCACACGCGACAGGCCGCCACCAAACGCGATGGCCGATGGCGCGATGGGCTGCCAGCCACGCGGGTCCCCTGCTGCGATGTGGTCGTCGCCTTCCCAAGGTCGGTTGGCACTGGCCTTGCGCCCGGCGTGGCCGATCTGAATCCCCGGCACGGCTCCGGCGGCGCGGATACCCGCAGCGATGCGGGCAAGGCCCTCAGCCTGCGCGTCACTCCAGAGGCCCATACAGGCCGGAGTGATGCGTCCTTCAGGCGACACGCCAGTGGCCTCTACGATGACCAGGCCGGCGCCGCCACGGGCGATTGCCGGGTAATGCACCTGGTGCCATTCGGTGGTGAAGCCTTCGAGGGCGCTGTACTGGCACATCGGCGGCACGGCAATGCGATTGCGCAGCCGCACATCCTTGAGTTGGAATGGGGTGAAAAGTGTGCTCATGGGTGGTGCTCGAAAATATGAGATCAGTGACTGACAGGCGGACGCGCAACAGGGCTTGGCCTTTCATGGCTGGCCTGGCTTGCTCAAATACTGTCGACGATGCCGCCCTCGACCCTCAGGGCCGCCCCGGTGGTCGCCGATGACAGCGGCGAAGCCACATAGGCCACCATGTTGGCGACTTCTTCCAGCTGCGCTGCGCGGCCGATGATCGAGGAGGGGCGATGCTGCTTCACGAAGGCCACGCCCGCTTGCTCCAGGGTCTGGCCCGCGGGTGCCGAGGCCATCAACATCTTTGCCGCCCCCTCGGACAAGGTCGGTCCGGGCAGTACGCTGTTGACCGTCACGCCGGTGCCGGCGGCCATTTTGGCCAGGCCCCGTGCCAGCCCCAGCATGGCGGTCTTGCTCATGCCGTAGTGCACCATGTCGGCAGGGATGTTCAGTGCCGACTCCGACGCAATGAACACCACACGGCCCCAATTGCGCGCCAGCATCTGAGGCATATAAGCGCGCGACAGGCGCACACCGGACATGATGTTCACGTCCCAGTACCGCTGCCACTCGGCGTCGTCGATGTCAAAGAAAGCCTTGGTGCCATAGATGCCCAGATTGTTGACCAGAATGTCGCAGTGCGGCACGTGCGCGACGAGGTGTTCACACCCTCGGGCGGTGGCCAGATCAGCGGCGACGCCCTGCACGGTGGCACCGGACGCATGGGCCTTGATGGCGCCCACGGCCTGATCGACTGCGGAGTGGCTGCGGCCATTGACGACTACCGCAGCTCCCGCCTGGGTCAGCGATTTGGCAATGGCCAGGCCAATGCCGTCGGTGGAGCCGGTGATGACGGCAGTCTTGCCGTTCAGATCGATGTTCAGCATGGTGTCACACAGTGAAGGGTTGCAATGCCTTCACTGTAGTTTTTTGGGTATTGTTAAATCAATACTTTCAAAATGCATAGATTGCAAACCACCGGTTTTGAATCTATGGACAAATTCACCAGCATGGCGGTCTTCGTGAAAGCGGTGGAATGCGGCTCTTTTGCAGCGGCGGCGGAAGCGCTGAGCTTGTCGGCCCCCATGGTGGGGAAGCATGTGCAGCAACTGGAGAAGGCGCTGGGAGTCACCCTGCTCAACCGCAGCACTCGCCGCCATAGCCTGACTGAGGTCGGGCGGAACTACTACGAGCGCTGCAAAATCGTGCTGGCTGAAATGGAAATGGCCGATGCGATCGCGCAGGAAAGCCGCCTGCTAGCGCGGGGACACCTGCGCATCAGCGCCTCCATCAATTACGGCACGCACTGCCTGGTACCGGTGCTGTCTGGCTACCGCGCCGGCCACCCGGAGGTCACGCTGGGGCTGGAGCTGAGCGACAGCGTGGTCGATGTGATTGCTGAAGGCTATGACGCCGTGTTTCGTGTCGGTACTTTGCCGGACTCTGGCCTTCTCGCACGCCCTTTAGCACCGTACCGCATGCTGGCCTGTGCCGCACCGAGCTACCTGGCCGCGCACGGTACACCCACCACTCCCAAGGACCTGGCGCAGCACCAGTGCCTGGGATTTACCCATTGGTCGCCACGTGAGGTCTGGTATTTCGACGGGGCTGCTGGCCGAGAAGCGGTCCCGGTCCACGGTGCCTTGTCGGCAAACGTCGGACAGGCCCTGCGCGTAGCGGCGCTAAGCGGCATGGGCATCATCATGCAGCCAGCTGTGCTGGTGACAGATGATGTGGAAGCTGGCCGGCTGGTACCGGTGCTGCCGGGCTATGCCCCCCCCACGCTGCCGGTGCATCTGGTGACGGCGCCGGGGCGACTGCGCACGCAGAAATTGCAGAGCTTTGTAGACTACGTTGTCAATGTCCTAGGGAGGGAGGCCTGAGGCAGGGTTCGGACGTAGAAATCATTGCATGCAAATTGACCTCAGAGCTCCATTTCTCCTCGTCTTTTATCCGGCGGCCACGATCATGGATTCTGATCCAGCGGTGGTCCAGCGCGTTTGGCGCCATGATGAAATGAGAAAGATCGACATCGCTGCGATCGAAGCGGCTCGCCTCGGCTGACACTACCGATACCACAAATCCCAATTGCCGCAGCCGCAACTGAGCGTCCGCTTGTGTTGCTCCGAATTGAGCGCTTTGGGTGGGATGCGACCATACTGTGTGTACCGTTCGTCCTCGTTCCAAGGTCGGCCCAATCGGCCGACCGTCAGGAGGTGCCATGTCCACGCACGTTACAAGACCCTGGAGCTCACTGGCTCCTCGCCGTCCGGCATAGAAGATGCCGTCAACACAGCCATTGCCGAGGCCAGCGAGACTGTGCGCAATATGCAGTGGTTTGAGGTGGTGGACACGCGCGGTCACATTCACGAGGGCAAGATCGCCCACTGGCAGGTCACGGTAAAGGTCGGATTCACGCTCGAGTAAGAGGGGATGAGATTGTAGGCTGCGGTGAGTTCACCGTGGACCTCTCGCCATCGTCCTGCAGCGCAAGACACAGCGGCCAGTGCAGTTCAAAGTCACTGAGGCGGCGTGTGGATCGATCGCGATGGCCAGCTCCGTCCGCGTCCACGAGCCCAGAGCTAGTTTTACTTACAGCAGGAAACTCTCAAGCCATCGGCTGTATGTTGGCACATTGACTGCCTCTATGTCTTCCCAACACGCGATAACAACCCATACACGGCACGGGGTTAAAGACGCTATGGCAGCGCTGCGTGCTGCAGGCCATCAAGGAAAGATGTTGTCGAAAGACGACAGGTTCACCTTCCACGACCTGCGCGCCTACTGCGCCACGATGCACAAACAGGCCCATGGCCACCTACCTGATCTGCACAAAAATGCAGCAGTGACGGCCATGGTTTATGACCGAAACAAGGAGGTGGAGCGCGAAGCTCTTTAGGGCGAATATTCCCACCGTGGGAATAAAAACAGAAAAGCGCTGCAACTTTGATAGCTGCAGCGCTTTTGTTTACTTGGGGTGGCTGATGGGGCTCGAACCCACGACAACAGGAATCACAATCCTGGACTCTACCAACTGAGCTACAGCCACCGTAGCTTTGTATTATAGCGTGAAAAACTGGACTCCACGCTCATTCCACTCATCTTTCAGCGATATCTGCAGTGGCCGTGGGACGCGGCACCTTGATTTGCGCCTTGAAGCGGTCCTTGAGCATCTCGTAATAAGCCATGCCCTCCGCACCTGCCCACCACTGTTCGTACTGCTGCAGATGCTGGGCAGCCCGTTGTGCATCGACGGTCTCGGTCGGCAGCACGCGGCCCAACTTGGCGATCACATAGCCTTGCGCCCCCAGGCTGACACCCGTCCAGGCAGGCAATGTGTCGGCCTTGGTGCTCAGGACCGCATCCACCAGAGCGCGGGGCTGGTTCTGGGGTTGGTCACGGCCCACGACCAGAGGCGCCGAGAGTCCGGTCGCGCTGTCGGGCTTGGCCACCCAGGCGGCCAGCTTGGCTTCGCCTTGCTTGCGCGCCAATTCTGCCGATGTGTCACCGATGTACAGCTGCCTGACGCGCGCCTGCACCTCTTGCAACGGCAGCGTGCGTGCCGGGCTGTATTGCGTCACACGCCCCGCCACCATCTGGTTGGGTGCAATTTCCACGGCTTCGGTGTTGCGCTTGTGCTCCAGCGAGTCTGCGGAGAAAAGCGCCTCCAGAAACTTCGCGTTGGCCAGAGGTCCTGTGGCACCGGGCGCAGGCGTGCGTGTCACGTTCTGGGCCGTCTGCAATTTGAGTTTGAGCTTGTCCACCACCGGCTGCAGCGTGTCCGACTGTTCGTAGGCAGCATTGGCAAACGCCTCGGCCACTTCGGCAAACTTGCGCTGCGCCTGCTGCTGCTTGAGCTCAACCTCCATCGAAGGACGCAGTTCCTCGAAGCTCGGCTGGCGCGGCGCCTTGATGTCGGTCAGCAGGATGATGTGGTAGCCAAAATCGCTTTCCACCAGGTCACTGATCTCGCCCTTTTTCAGGGCAAAGGCCGCGTCCTCGAACGGCTTGACCATGGCGCCGCGCGCGAAGAAGTTCAGGTCGCCGCCCTGGGCTGCAGAGCCCGAATCTTCGGACGATTTCTTCGCCACGTCGGCAAAGCTGGCAGGGGCCTTGCGCACCTGCTCCAGCAGCGCCGTGGCGCGTGCCTTGGCTTTTTCGCGCTCGGCGGCCGGTGCGTCCTTGGGCGCAGCGATGAGGATGTGGCTGGCGCGGCGCTCTTCCTTGCCTGCCAGGCGGGCGACGTTTTCCTTGTAGTAGGTGCGCAGATCGTCTTCGTTGAGTGTGATGCCGGCACGAACACTGTCGAGGTCCAGCACCACATACTCCACCGCGGCCTGTTCTGGCTGCTGGAACAGCGCCGGGTGTGCCTTGTAGTAGGCCTCCAGGTCTGCCTCGCTGGGCTTCACCTGGGCCGCGAAATCGGCGGGATCGAAACGAACGACCTGGATTTCGCGGCGCTGGAACAAGGCATCGAGTGACACATTGGCCTGCGCCTGCGTGGCAAAGGCCGTGCCCATGACGCCACCCAAGACCTGGTTGACCGCCAGATCCCGGCGCACCGTGGCCTCAAAGCCTTCGGGTGTCATGCCCTGCGCGCCGACAAGGGCACGGTAGGCTTCGACGTCGAGCGTGCCGTCCGCGCGCTTGAGGGCGGAAATCTGCGGGATTTCTTGCAGGCTGCGCGCCAGGCGCGCATCGCTGGTGGCAAGGTGCATCTTCTGGGCCGCCACTTGCAGCACCCGATCTCGCACCATGCGCTCCAGGGTGGCATAACGCGCCTGCGGCGAATCCAGAAGCCTGGCGTCCAGCGTCGGCTGCTGCGCACGGACCCTGTCCGACTCCACCCGGTGGGCATTGTCCCAGTCGGCCTGCGTGATGTCGTGGCCATCGACCCGCGCCACCACGGGGCTGCCGCCCGAAAAGTAGTTTCGGTCGATACCGACGAGCACGAACGACGGAACGATCAACAAGAACAGCAAGAACATCGTGATCTTGGAGTGCTTGCGGATGGATTCAAACATGGTCAATCTTTCAATGACAAAAAAACAAAAGGCGAACTCACGTTCGCCTTTGTTCGGTGATGGTGGGTCCTGACGGTCTCGAACCGCCGACCTACTCCGTGTAAAGGAGCCGCTCTACCAACTGAGCTAAGGACCCCACCGCAATTGCCTGTCAGTTCAGGGCATCTTTCAATGCCTTGCCTGGACGGAACTTCGGAACTTTAGCAGCCTTGATCTTAATCGCAGCGCCAGTGCGGGGATTGCGGCCGGTGCGCGCTGCACGCTTGCCCACGGCAAAAGTGCCGAAACCAACGAGCGACACCGTACCGCCTTTTTTCAGGGTCTTCTTGACCGCTTCAATCGTGGACTCCAGGGCGCGCGCAGCGGCAGCTTTGGAGATGTCGGCATTGGTCGCAATGTGCTCAATCAGTTCGGTTTTGTTCACAAAAAGCCTCTCGATATAAGAGTTAATGGAATGTCGCATGGCTATCGGCGGTTCACGCACCAGGCCCTTTTGAAAGGGCTTTGCAAGGCAAGTGAGAGGTGGGCGTGCACCGCGGTCACGGTGACGTCCGATTAGAGCCATCGACATTCGAGGTGTCAATATAGTGCGCCGTTTGGGACAGCGACGGAATG
This sequence comes from Acidovorax sp. SRB_24, assembly GCF_012931925.1. Classification (NCBI taxonomy): domain Bacteria; kingdom Pseudomonadati; phylum Pseudomonadota; class Betaproteobacteria; order Burkholderiales; family Comamonadaceae; genus Acidovorax; species Acidovorax sp. SRB_24. Next base: position 61,874 of record NZ_MWOM01000011.1, on the reverse strand, counting down.
GATTCTAGTCGCAAAAGCACCGCCCAGCGGGGCTTGCGGGAGGTTTTGTCGGGCGCTGGCCCCAAACACTTTCCCCGATTGACACGCACACCCAGCTAAGTCCCACGACCGCATCTGAGGCTTGGCCACTGGCCCGACCCAGATCCTGAGTCGTCGCCGCGCCGCCCATATCGGGGGCGCGGCCCGCGGTTGCGCGGCATCAGAACGGTTTCAATGGCCGGCAACATCATCGCGTTGTGCGCGGCACGGTGACTCTGAGCAAGTCGAGCACCAGCGCGCCGCCCCAGGACTTCCCATCGGGTTGGCGATGCCGCGCCCGCCGATGTCGGTGTCATCGCGCACGATTGGCATGTCGTTTCCGCCGGGCAGACGGGCGCTGCCGTCACGCCGCACCCGGGCGCGGGGATACGGGGATGCCGGGCATGAGGCGCGCCGGACGCAGTTCACGCACGGGTCGAACTCGCATCGGAACAGCCGCAGCGGGCCTCACAGCGAGGCATGGTCGGGAATTTTCGGCCCAGCCGACGGCGCCGGAGTCGACAGCTGCGTGGCCGCCGATCTGCGCCTTCCGCGCGTCGGGCAGTATCTTGCCGTGGCGTTCGCAACAGTCCCAGATGGAGCCGTCCGCGTGGTCGAACTGCAGTGCGATGCCGGGCTCGCGCGCGGCCTCGTCCAGAACGCGCAGCCCCTCGGGCACAGCTTGCCTGCCAATGCCGTCACCGGCTGTGACGGCAATCCGATGCGCCAGGATTTACCCCTGAATTAACAGCTTCCAGCGCTGCGTGCATGCGCGCCAAAGGCGTGCTTGGGTGAAATGGTTACTTCTTGACGCGCGCACGTATCTCGGGCACGGCTTTCTGCAGGTAATAGACCATGGACCACACCGTGAGCACGGCGGCCAGCCAGATCAGCCAGGTGCCCCACACGCCGGCGTCGATCAGTCCAAACAGCCGACCGTCGAACAGCAAGAACGGGATGGCCACCATTTGCACGGTGGTCTTGAGCTTGCCCAGCATGTGCACCGCGACGCTTTTGGCCGCGCCAATCTGGGCCATCCATTCACGCAGCGCGGAAATCGCGATCTCGCGCCCGATGATGATCAGCGCCACGAACACATCGGCGCGCTGCAGGTGCACCAGCACCAGCAGCGAGGCGCAGACCAGGAATTTGTCGGCCACCGGGTCGAGGAAGGCGCCGAACGATGAGGTCTGGTTGAGCTTGCGTGCCAGGAAGCCATCGAGCCAGTCGGTGGCGGCAAAGAGCACGAACATCACGGTGGCGATGAGGTTTTGCAGCTCGGGCGCCATGGGCGTGTAGAACACCCCCACGATCAAAGGTATCGCGACGATGCGCGTCCAGGTCATGATGGTGGGAATGGTCCAGAACATGGCCGCGATTGTGTCATGCCAAGCGCAGCCTCCGGCCGCGCGCATCAGCGCAGCGCGCGGTAGATCGCCTCGGCCAAATCGTGCGAGATGCCTTCCACCGTCGCCAGGTCTTCGACACTGGCCGAGGCCACGCCGCGCACGCCGCCGAAGCGCTGCAGCAGGCGCGCGCGCTTCTTCGGCCCCACGCCGGCGATCTCTTCGAGTTGGCCACCGCCCACGCGCACCTTGGCGCGCTGCGCGCGCATGCCAGTGATGGCGAAGCGGTGCGCCTCGTCGCGGATCTGCGCCACCAGCATCAGCGCGGCCGAGTCCTTGCCCAAGTAGACCTTTTCGCGCCCGTCGGCAAACACCAGCTCCTCGAGGCCCACCTTGCGGCCCTCGCCCTTTTCGACGCCGACGATGCGCGACAGGTCCAGGCCCAGCGCAGTGAACACTTCGCGCGCCATGCTGACCTGGCCCTTGCCGCCATCGACCAGCACCAGGTCGGGCAGGCGCGCCTGGCCCGGTGCCGGTTCGGCGCCGCCGGCCTCGCGTTGCGCCTCGGCCACCTTGCTGTAGCGGCGCGTGAGCACCTGGCGCATGGCAGCGTAGTCGTCGCCGCCGGTGATGCCTTCGATCCTGTACCGGCGGTATTCGCTGCTCTGCATCTTGTGCTGCGCAAACACCACGCACGACGCCTGCGTGGCCTCGCCGGCGGTGTGCGAGATGTCGAAGCACTCGATGCGCAGCGCGTCGAGTGCTTCCTGCGGCAGGTCGAGCGCCTCGGCCAGGGCGCGCGTGCGCGCCTGCTGCGAGCCCTCCTCGGAGAGCAGGCGCGCGAGCTGCAGGCCGGCGTTCTGCTGCGCCATGTCGAGCCAGGCGCGGCGCTGCCCGCGCGGCTGGTGCACGGCGTGCACGCGCACGCCGCTTTGCTCGCCCAAGGCGTCGAGCAGCGCGCGGTCCACGGGCTCGCTGGTGACCAGCGTGGGCGGCACCGGCACGGCGATGTAGTGCTGGGCGATGAAGGCTTCGAGCACCTGCGCCTCCACGCTGCGCGCGGCCGCAGCCTCTGCCGCGTCCGTGCCGTCGTCCGGCCCCTCGGGATGGAACACGGCCGCGGCATCCTCGACATGCACCGGAAAGTACGCGCGGTCGCCCAGGTGGCGGCCGCCGCGCACCATGGCCAGGTTGACGCAGGCGCGCCCGCCGCGCACCTGCACGGCCAGGATGTCCACGTCCTTGTCCGAGGCGGTTTCGATCGACTGCTGATGCAGCACGCGCGAGAGCGCCGTGATCTGGTTGCGCAGCTCGGCCGCCTGCTCGAATTCGAGCCGGTCCGAGTGCGCCATCATGCGCGCCTCGATCTGCTGCAGCAGCGCCTGCGTCTCGCCACGCAGCAGCGCTTCGGCGTGTGCCACGTCCTGCGCGTAGGCCTCGCGCGAAATCAGGCCCACGCAGGGCGCGGTGCAGCGCTTGATCTGGTAGAGCAGGCAGGGCCGCGTGCGGTTGGCAAACACCGTGTCCTCGCAGGTGCGCAGGCGAAACACCTTCTGCAGCAGCAGGATGGTTTCCTTCACGGCCCAGGCGCTCGGGTAGGGGCCGAAGTAGCGGTGCCGCTTGTCGATGCCGCCGCGGTAATAGGCCAGGCGCGGATAGGCCTGCCCCGGCGCATCGCCCGTGCCGTCCCGGGCGGCCACGCCGGTGATCTTCAGGTACGGGTAGCTCTTGTCGTCGCGAAACAGGATGTTGTAGCGCGGCTGCAGCGACTTGATGAGGTTGTTTTCGAGCAGCAGCGCCTCGGCCTCGGAGCGCACAACGGTGGTCTCCATGCGCGCGATCTTGCCGACCATGTGGCCGGTGCGCGTGCCACCGTGGCTCTTCTGGAAATAGCTGGACACGCGCCGCTTGAGGTTGAGCGCCTTGCCCACATACAAGAGCGCGCCCTGGGCGTCGAAATAGCGGTACACGCCTGGCAGCGGCGGCAGCGCGGCCACCTGTGCCAGGAGTTCGTCGGAATGCACGTCGGACATGGTGCGTATTGTGGCCGCGTGCTCGCAGCCCACGCGCGGACCAAGCCCATCAGCTATTGAATCAATAGCTGCAAGCGCTTGTGTGGCAAGCGCTGCAGGCTTAAAAGACCCGAAATCCCGGCCGCATCAGTCGGCTTCGATCTTCGACGCCTTGACCACCGTGGTCCAGCGCGCCAAGTCGGACTTGACCTTGTCGCCCAGTTGTTGCGGGTTCTGGTAGTGGGCCGTGGCGCCCTGCTCCTGGACCTTTTGCTTGAACGCCGGCTGGTTCACCACCTTGCCGATGTCGGCGGTGAGCTTGTCGATCACCGGCTTGGGCGTGGCCGCCGGCGCGAACACGGCAAACCACGAGGTCGCATCGACCTGCGGGTAACCGGCCTCGGCCGTGGTCGGCACCTCGGGCAGGCTGGGCAGGCGCTCCTTGCTGGTGACGGCCAGCACGCGCAGCTTGCCCGACTGGATGTGCGGCATGAAGGGCGGCGCCGTGCCGAAGGTCAGGTCCACCTGGCCACCCAGCAGATCCTGCAGGGCCGGGCCGGTGCCCTTGTAGGGCACGTGCATCATCTTCACGCCCGCCTGTTGCTCGAGCATGGCGCCGGTGACGTGCTGCAGCGAGCCATTGCCCGACGAGGCATAGTTGAGCTTGCCCGGGTGCGCCTTGGCGTAGGCCACGAGCTCGGCCATGGTCTTGATTGGCAGGTCGGCGCGCAGCACGATGATCTGCGGCGCCGAGATCACATTGGCCACGGGCACAAAGTCTTTTTGCTCCCAGGGCGGGGTCTGCTTGCTGACGATCGGCGAAATCACGTGGTAGCCCGAGTACTGCATCAGCAGCGTGTAGCCGTCGGGCTCGGCGCGCTTGACGACCGAAGCCGCGATGTTGCCGTTGCCGCCGCCCTTGTTGTCGGCCACCACCGACTGGCCGATCACGGGGCCGAGCGCCTGCGCCAGCATGCGCGCCGACAGGTCGGTGGTGCCGCCCGCGGCCGTGGGCACCACCATGGTGATGGGCTTGGCCGGATAGGCCGCCGGCTGCGCCCAGGCGCCGCTGCTGGCCAGGGCCGCGCCGCCGCCGAGCACCGCGAACATCAGGGTGTTGAATTGTTTTCGGGTGGTTTTCATGGTTTGTCTCCTGGTTAAGGTCAAAAAATCAGGTCGCGCTGCGCGCCAGCGCGCGCTCGCGGATCTCGGCAAAGCCCGCGGGCACGGCGTGCAGGTCCAGGCGCCGGCCGGCTTTGACGATCTGGCTCGGAATGTCGTGGCCGATGAGGGCCGGCAGCCGCGCCGCCGCGGCGATCACCAGAGCCTCGTCCAGCCCGGTGTCAAAGTCCATCAGCGCCAGCGCATGGGCCACCTCCTCGGTGCACACGTTGCCGGTGGCACCGGGCGCATAGGGGCAGCCGCCGAGGCCGCCCAGCGAGGTGTCGAACAGCGTCGCGCCGGCATCGATCGCAGCCAGCACATTGGCCAGGCCCATGCCGCGTGTGTTGTGGAAATGCAGGGTGAAGCGCACTTCGGGCCAGCGCTCGCGCGCCGCCGCCGTGAGCGCGGCCACCTGCGCGGGGTAGGCCATGCCCGTGGTGTCGCACAGGGTGACACCGGTCACGCCCAGGTCCACGAAACGCTGGACCCAGGCAAACACCTCGCTCTGCGCAACGTCGCCCTCCATCGGGCAGCCGAACACGCACGACAGCGAAATATTGAGCGCCACCGGCGCGCCCTGCGCGGCGGCCACCACCTGCGCCAGCGCCGCGAACGACTGCTCGCGCGTCATGCGCAGGTTCGCCAGGTTGTGCGTGGCGCTGGTCGACATGACGAGGTTGAGCTCATCGGTGCGCGCCTCGATCGCGCGCTCGGCGCCGCGCACATTGGGCACCAGCGCGCTGTAGACCGTGCCCGGCCGGCGCTCGATCTCGCGCATCACGATTTCCGCATCGCGCAGCGCGGGGATGGCGCTGGGCGAGACAAAGGCCGTGACCTCGATCTTCGACAAGCCGGCCTGCGACAGCGCGTTCACGAGCGCAATCTTGTCGGACGTGGGCACGAAGGTCTGCTCCATCTGCAGGCCGTCGCGCGTTCCCACTTCCTGCAGGTGGATGCGCCGCCGCGCCCCCTGCCACACCGTGCTTGCGGTCATGCCACCACCCCCTTTTCGCGCAACAGCGCAATCTGTGCGGGCGTGAGCCCGGCTTCCTGGAGCACCGCATCGGTGTCGTCGCCCAGGTGCGGCGCGCTGCTGCGGATGCGGCCCGGCGTGGCCGAGAGCTTGGGCACGATGCCCGGCACCTCGATGAGGTGGCCGTCGCGCGTGGTCTGCTGCAGCAGCATGCCGCGGGCGCGGTAGTGCGGGTCCTCGGCAATGTCCTTGGCCGTGTAGACCTTGCCTGCGGGCACGCGCGCGGCACCGAGCGCGTCCAGCACCTGCTGCACCGTGCGCGGCGCGCTCCAGGCGCCGATGGCGGCGTCGAGCTCTGCCACGCGGGCCACGCGGCCAGCGTTGTCGGCCAGGTCGGCGGCAGCGCCCAGGTCGGGGCGGCCAATGGCCTCCATCAGGCGTTTGAAGATGCTGTCGCCGTTGCCGGCGATCAGCACCCAGCCGTCACTGCACGGGTAGGCGTTGGACGGCGCGATGCCCGGCAGCGCGCTGCCCGCGGCCTCGCGCACCGCGCCAAAGGCGCTGTACTCGGGGATCAGGCTCTCCATCACGTTGAACACCGCCTCGTGCAGCGCCACGTCGATCACCTGGCCCTGCCCGCCGTTGACCCTGCGGTGGTAGAGCGCCGTGAGCACGCCGATGGTGCCGTGCAGCGCCGCCAGCGTGTCGCCGATCGACACACCCACGCGCACCGGCACGCGGCCCGGCTCGCCCGTGAGGTGGCGCAGGCCGCCCATGGCCTCGCCGATGGCACCAAAGCCTGGCAGGTCGCGGTAGGGGCCGGTCTGGCCGTAGCCCGAGATGCGCAGCATCACCAGGCCCGGGTTGAGCTGGTGCAGCGCCTCGGGCGACATGCCCCAGGCTTCGAGCGTGCCGGGGCGGAAGTTCTCGATCAGCACATCGGCCTCGGCGATCAGCTGGCGCGCGATGTCCTGGCCCTCGGGCTGGCGCAGGTCCAGCGCCAGCGAGCGCTTGTTGCGCGACTGCACCTGCCACCAGACGGAGGTGCCGTCCTGGATCAGCCGCCAGTTGCGCAGCGGGTCGCCCCCGCCCGGGGCCTCGATCTTGACCACGTCGGCGCCGAACTCGCCCAGCGTCTTGCCGCAAAAAGGGCCGGCGATGAGCTGGCCCATCTCGACCACGCGCACGCCCTGCAGCGCCGATGGCGCCACGGCGCCCGCACCTGCCTGTGGCTGGGAATCCATGGAATGTGTCTCCTGTCATGCTGGGGCGCCGCACGGGCCCCGGTTCGTCTGGCGGGGCATGTTGCCGGCATCGCCGCCAAACGCAAAACGCTGTTGCACGACGCTGCCATCGCAAACCGGCATGGCCAGCCGCTACCATGCGCGCATGAAACTCGACCCGCTCTCCCTGCGCCTGTTCGTCGCGGTGATGGAAGAAAGCACCATCGCCCGCGCCAGCGCGCGCGAGCACATCGCCGCCTCGGCGGCCAGCCGGCGCCTGTCCGAACTCGAAGGCGCCCTGCGCGTGGAGCTGTTCACGCGCAGCAACCGGGGTGTGGAGCCGACGGCCGCAGCCTACGCACTGCTGAACCTCGCGCGCGGCGTGCTCAACGACATGGACGGCATCGCCAGCCAGATGCGCGACTACGCCTCGGGCACGCGCGGCCATGTGCGCGTGGTGGCCAACATCTCGGCCATCACGCAGTTCCTGCCCAGCGAGCTGCAAAGCTTTCTCGCGCGCCACCCGCAGGTGGACGTGCGCCTGCAGGAGCAGATCAGCAGCGCCATTGCCCACTCGGTGGCCGAGAATGCCGCCGACGTCGGCATCCTCAACGACGGCAGCTACGGCGAGCGCGTCACCCTGCTGCCCTACCGCAGCGATGAGCTGGTGCTGGTCGTGCCGGCGCAGCATGCGCTGGCGCGGCGCAAGGCGGTGCGCCTGGCCGAGGTGCTGCACCACGACTTTGTCGGCATGCACCCGGGCAGCGCCATCAACCACCAGCTCATGCGCGCCGCCGGCGAAGCCGTGCTGCCGCTCAAGCTGCGCATCCAGGTCACGGGCTACGACGCGCTGTGCCTGATGGTGGCCTGCGGCCTGGGCATCGGCGTGATGCCGCGCGGCAGCGCGCAGCTGTACCGGGGCGCACTCGCCGTGCGCACGGTGACGCTGGCCGAGCCCTGGGCGCACCGCCAACTGGCGCTGTGCGTGCGCTCGTGCGAGTCGCTCTCGAGCGTGGCCCGCCTGCTGGTCGAACACCTGCGCGCACCGGCCGGAGCCGCGCCATGAACGCGGCCGCACCGCTGCGCTGGGACATCTTCTGCCAGGTCATCGACAACTATGGCGACATTGGCGTGTGCTGGCGCCTGGCCGCCGACCTGGCCGGCCGCGGGCAGCGCGTGCGGCTGTGGGTCGACAACGCCAGCGCCCTGGCCTGGATGGCACCCGGCGGCGCGCCCGGCGTGCAGGTCATGCCGTGGCCCACGCAGGCGCCGGCCGGCGGGCTCGGCGACGTGGTGGTCGAGGCGTTTGGCTGCGAGATCGCGCCCGCGGTGGTCGCCGCCATCGCGCAGCGGGCGCAAGCTCCCGGCGCGCCACCGGTGTGGATCAACCTCGAATACCTATCGGCCGAGGGCTACGTCGAGCGCTGCCACGCGCTGCCCTCGCCGGTGCTCAGCGGGCCGGGCGCCGGCCTGGTCAAGCATTTTTTCTACCCCGGCTTCACGGCCGGCACGGGCGGCCTGCTGCGCGAGCCCGACCTGGCCGAGCGCCAGGCCCGCTTTGACCGCAGCGCCTGGCGCGCGCAGCACGGCCTGGCCCCCGCGGCGCTGGCGGTGTCGCTGTTCTGCTATGAGCCGGCCGCCCTGCCCGCCTTGCTGGCGCTGCTGGCGCAAACCGAGGCTGAGACGGAGCAGCCCGTGCATCTGCTGACCACGCCGGGGCGCGCGGCGGCCGCGGTGCGCGCTCTGGTGGGCAGCGGTGAAGCAGATGAAAATATCCATGGAATCGGCCTCCAGCCCAATACCATCAAGCGCGAGAAGCTATCGATTTCATACCTTCCCAGTGTGCCGCAGGCGCAGTTCGACCAGCTGCTGTGGGGCTGCGACCTCAACTTCGTGCGCGGCGAGGATTCGCTGGTGCGCGCGCTCTGGGCCGGCCGGCCCTTCGTCTGGCAGATCTACCCGCAAAGCGACCTCGCGCACCAGGGCAAGCTGCACGCCTTTCTCGATTGGCTGCAGGCACCGCCCTCGCTGCGCTGCTTCCATGTGGTCTGGAACGGCCTGGACAGCGGTGCGCTGCCGGCGCTCGACCCCGCCACGCTGGCGCAGTGGGCCGCCTGCACGCAGGCCGCGCGGGCACGTTTGCTGACCCAGGACAACCTGGTGACCCTGCTGCTGGGCTTTGTCGCCAAAAAACGTTAAAATCCAAGGCTTTGCGCCCCACAGGTCCGGCACGCACGTGCCCCTCTGGGCGCATCACCGCCGCGGAACATGCGCCGGCACGGGTGGCCCGCCAGGCCACTGGCCGGCACATTGAGCGGCCTCACCACAGGCAACATGCTATGAAAATCGCTCAAGAAATCCGCGCCGGCAACGTCATCATGCACGGCAAGGACCCCATGGTCGTCCTCAAGACCGAATACTCGCGCGGCGGCCGCAACTCCGCCACCGTGCGCATGAAGCTCAAGAGCCTGATCGCCAACTTCAACACCGAAGTGGTGTTCAAGGCCGACGACAAGATGGACCAGATCGTGCTCGACAAGAAAGAGTGCACCTACTCCTACTTTGCCGACCCCATGTATGTCTGCATGGACACCGAGTACAACCAGTACGAAGTCGAAGCCGAAAACATGGGCGACGCCCTGAACTACCTCGAAGACGGCATGGCCGTCGAAGTGGTGTTCTACGACGGCAAGGCCATCTCGGTCGAACTGCCCACCAGCGTCGAGCGCGAAATCACCTGGACCGAGCCGGCCGTCAAGGGCGACACGTCCGGCAAGGTGCTCAAGCCCGCCAAGATCGCCACCGGCTTTGAAGTGCCGGTGCCGCTGTTCGTTTCGCAAGGCGACAAGATCGAAATCGACACCCGCACGGGCGAGTACCGCAAGCGCGTCTAACACCGCTTTACGGCCCCGCAAAAAAGGCTTCCCTCGGGAAGCCTTTTTCGTTCGCGGCCGCAGCCGAGCCTGCGCCCCTACAGGCGCGCCGCCAGCCGCGCCGCCTGGTCGATCGCACGCTTGGCGTCGAGATCGCCGGCTGCGAGCGCGCCGCCGACCAGGTGCACGCTGCGGCCCTGCGCCTGCAGGGCGTCGGCCAGATCGCGCAGCGGCACCTGGCCCGCGCACAGCACCACGCTGTCGCAGGCGATCCAGGTCGGGTCTTCGCGTTCCTCGCCGTAGGACACCAGCAGCCCTTCGTCGGCGATGCGCTCGTAGTTCACGCCGCCCACCATCTCCACCAGCTTCCTCTTCAGCGTGGTGCGGTGGATCCAGCCCGTGGTCTTGCCCAGGCCCGCGCCCAGCTTGCCCTTTTTGCGCTGCAGCAGCGTGACCTGGCGCGCGGGCGGCGTGGCCTGCGGGCCAGCGCTCGCCAAGCCGCCGCGCGCCAGCGCCGGGTCGGTGACGCCCCACTCGGCCTGCCAGGCCGGCAGGTCGAGCGTGGTCGAATGGCCGCCCTGGACCAGGAATTCGGCGACGTCGAAGCCGATGCCGCCCGCGCCGATGACGGCCACGCGCTCGCCCACGGGTTGGCCATGGCCCAGCACATTGATGTAGCTGAGCACCTTGGGGTGCTCCTGGCCGGGAATGTGCGGGTCGCGCGGGCTCACGCCGGTGGCCACGACGACTTCGTCGAAGCCCGCGAGGTCGGCCGCCTGCACGCGCTGGTTCAGGTGCAGGGCGACGCCCGTGTCCTGCACGCGCATGGCCAGGTAGCGCAGCATTTCGTGGAACTCTTCCTTGCCCGGCACCACCTTGGCCAGGTTGAGCTGGCCGCCGATCTCGGGTGCCGCGTCGAACAGGTGGACCTCGTGCCCGCGCTCGGCCGCCACCGTGGCCGCCGTCAGGCCCGCGGGACCGGCACCGACCACGGCGATGCGCTTGCGCCCCGCTGCCGTTGGGATCGGGCGGTAGACCAGCTCGGTCTCGTGGCAGGCGCGCGGGTTCACCAGGCAACTGCTGACCCGGTTCTGGAACACCTGGTCCAGGCAGGCCTGGTTGCAGGCGATGCAGGTGTTGATGCGGTCGGCGCGGCCCTGAATCGCTTTCTTCACGAAGGCCGGGTCGGCCAGCAGCGGCCGCGCCATCGACACCAAGTCGGCGCAGCCGTCGGCGAGCACCTGCTCGGCCACTTCGGGCGTGTTGATGCGGTTCGAGGCGACCAGCGGCGTGGCGATGCCGGCCGCCGCAAACTCGGCCTTCATCTTCTGCGTGACCCAGGAGAACGCGGCGCGCGGCACGCTGGTGGCGATGGTGGGGATGCGCGCCTCGTGCCATCCAATGCCGGTGTTGACGATGCTCGCGCCGCCCCGGGCCATGGCCTTGCCCAGCGTGACGATCTCGTCCCAGGCACTGCCGCCGGGCACCAGGTCGATCATCGAGAGGCGGTAGATGAGGATGAAGTCCGGCCCCACGGCCTCGCGCGTGCGCGCCAGGATTTCGAGCGGCAGGCGCATGCGGTGGCTGTAGTCGCCACCCCAGTCGTCCGTGCGCAGGTTGGTGGCCTGCGAGAGGAACTGGTTGATCAGGTAACCCTCGGAGCCCATGATCTCGACGCCGTCGTAGCCCGCCTCGCGCGCCTTGGCGGCGCAGTTCACAAACGCCCGGATCTGCCGCTCCACGCCACGGCTGGAGAGCGCGAACGGCGTGAACGGCGAAATCGGCGACTGCAGGCGCGAGGGCGCCACGGCCAGCGGGTGGTAGGCGTAGCGCCCCGTGTGCAGGATCTGCAGCGCGATCTTGCCGCCGGCCGCGTGC
>NZ_MWOM01000011.1:42432-50337 GCF_012931925.1 Acidovorax sp. SRB_24 | reverse complement strand
CGCCCGAGGTGGCCAGCGTGCCGGCAAACAGCTTGGCCCAGCCCCCGATGTTGGGCGCAAAGCCGCCGGTGACGATCAGCCCCACCTGCCCTTCGGCGCGCTCGCGAAAGTACGCCGCCATGCGCGTGAGGTCGCGCCCGTCCTCCAGCCCCGTATGCATGGAGCCCATGAGCACGCGGTTCTTCAGCTGGGTGAAGCCCAGGTCCAGCGGCGCGAGCAGGTGCGGGTACAGGGCCTGGCCGCTGGGGGCCGTGGTTGACGCAAAGGGCATGGAGGCACTCGCAGGTTTCGGCAGGCTCCAGCGATGCCGCTCAGCCCACGGTGATCGCGACCAGGGTGGGCCGGTGCGCACGCCGGGCGGCCAGCTGCCCGCGTGCATGCGCGGTCACAGGGCCCGCGCCAGCCGCGCCGCGCCCTCGCGGATCTTGTCCACATCGGCCGTGGCGAACGACAAGCGCAGTGTGGCGTGGTCGGGCTGGGCGCAGAAGAACGGTGTGCCGGGCACGAAGGCCACGCCCTCGTCGATGGCGCGCTTGGCGAACACATTGCCATCCGCCACTTTGCCGCCCGCGCCCGTGAGGCGCGCCCACACGAACAGCCCGCCCTGGGGCTGCACGAATTCGATGGCGTCGCCGAGTTCCTTGCGCAGCGCGTCGCCCATGGCCTGTGCGCGCTCGGCATAGACCGCACGCACCTTGGCCAGCGTGGCGGGCATGCGGCCGGCCTTGAGGTATTGCGCGGCCGTGGCCTGTGCGAAGGTGCTGGTGTGCGCATCGCTGAACTGCTTGCACATGGTGGCCTTGGCCAGCAGCTCGGCCGGCGCCACCATCCAGCCCACGCGCAGGCCGGGCGAGAGCACCTTGCTCAAGGACCCGCAGTGCACCAGCAGATCGCGGCTGCCCGGCACGTTGGCCGAGAGGTTGAGCAGGCTCGGTGGCGGGGCGTCGCCGAAGTACAGGTCGCCGTAGGGGTCGTCTTCTACGATCAGCGTCTGGTGCTTGACGGCCATCTCCAGCACCTGCTTGCGGCGCGCGAGGCTCAGTGTGGCGCCGCTCGGGTTGCCGAAGGTCGGGATCAGGTAGACGAACTTGGGCTTGTGCTCGGCGATGAGCTGTTCCAGCGCGCCGGTCTGGACGCCGTCGGCGTCGATCGGCGCGCTGATCAGCTCGGCGCCGTACAGGCGAAAGCACTGGATGGTGGCCAGGAAGGTCGGACCTTCGACGATCACCTTGTCGCCGGGGCTGATCAGCGTCTTGCCCAGCAGGTCCAGCGCCTGCTGGCTGCCGGTGGTGACGATCAGGTTCTCGGGCGCGAGGTCTTTGGCGCCCTTGCTGACCATGAAGGCGGCCAACTGCTCGCGCAGCGGCTGGTAGCCCTCGGTGGCGCCGTACTGCAGTGCCCCGCCGGGCTCTTCGCCGAGCGCCTGGTTGACCGCCGCGCGGATGCCGTCCACATCGAACAGGGCACTGTCCGGAAATCCCCCGGCAAAGCTGATGATGCCGGGCTTGCCAAGCAGCTTGAAGAGTTCGCGGATGGCGGAGGTTTCGACGTTGTTCAGGCGATCGGCGAATTGCATGTGCGAGGCTTTCTATCAAGACAAAAGCGGGGCGTGGCCCCAATGGCCAACATTGTCAGCCAATTCCTGCACCCGTTCGCGCCCAACGCCGACGCACCCCGGCCGCGCTTGCGCGCACGCTGGCGGCAGCACAGTGAAGGAGCCACGATGAAATTCCCCCTGATGTACCGCGCGCTGCACGCCTGCGTAATTGCGTCGGCCGCGTTGGCACTGTTTCCGGCGGGCGCGCAAACGCCTGCGCCCGCAGAGCCAGCACCCGCCGCCACCCCGGCGGCCGGATCCATGCCCGCCGCACCCCGCGCACACGGGCCACGCCCCCGGGGCGAACGCCCCATGCACCGCCGCCACCACCACCGGGATGGCGTCGAACCCGCCAATGCCGACCGCCTCGCGGGCAGCCAGAGAAGCAGCATGACGGACTACGAACGCAATGCCCTGGCGCGCTGCGATGTCTTCAAAACGCAAGACGACCGGCGTGCGTGCGTGGAGCGCATGCACCAGCCGGCGCAGGGCAGCGTATCGGGCGGTGGATTGCTGCGCGAATACACCTATGAGGAGCCTGTCGACAGGCCTTGAGGTCCGGCGGACGCGCAAGCCTCGGTTGACCATGGGCGGGCCGGGTCAAGCTGCGCAACAATCGGGGGCCTACCAGACGCCTCCCGCCCGATGAAACCTGCGCTGATCGAACCCTTCTTCGCCACCCTCAAGGCGGCCAACCCCCTGCCCAACACCGAGCTTGAGTACACCACCGTCTTCGAGCTGCTGGCCGCTGTGCTGCTCTCGGCGCAGGCCACCGACGTGGGCGTGAACAAGGCCACGCGCAGGCTGTTTCGGGTGGCGGGCACGCCGCAGGCCATCCTCGACCTGGGGCTCGAAGGGCTGGAGGGCTACATCAAGACCATCGGCCTGTACCGCAGCAAGGCGCGGCACCTGATGCAGACCTGCCGCATCCTCGTCGAGCGCCACGGCGGCCAGGTGCCGCACACGCGCGAAGAGCTCGAAGCCTTGCCCGGCGTGGGCCGCAAGACGGCCAACGTGGTGCTCAACGTGGCGTTCGGCCAGCCCACCATGGCGGTGGACACGCACATCTTCCGCGTCAGCAACCGCACGGGCCTGGCGCCGGGCAAAACGCCGCTGGCGGTGGAGCAGCAGTTGCTCAAGCGCGTGCCGGCGCAGTACGCAGTCGACTCGCACCACTGGCTGATCCTGCTGGGCCGCTATGTCTGCCAGGCGCGCAAGCCGCGCTGCTGGGAATGCCGGGTCGCGCCGTACTGCGACTACCGGCCCAAGACCCCCGCGCCCTGAACTGCGCGTTTCGGAAAGACACCAGGCCAGCGCGCGGCGGCGGCGCGTGGGCACAATACCGGCCTTTTTTCACCCCCGCCAAGAAAGCACACGACATGCCGCAACTCCATTTCATTCAGCAGGGCCAGGGGCCCGTTGTCGTCCTGAGCCACGCCCTGGGCTGTGACCTGCAGATGTGGGATGGCGTGGCCGCGGCGCTGCAAGACCGCTACACCGTACTGCGCTACGACCACCGGGGCCACGGCCGCTCGCCTGCGACCGACGGCACCTTCACCATGGACGACCTGGCCGATGACGCTGCCGCGCTGATCCGCCAGCACGCCGCGGGCCCGGTGCACTTCGTCGGCCTGTCGATGGGCGGCATGGCGGCGCAGGCGCTGGCCGCGCGCCATCCGGGCCTGGTGCGCAGCATCACCGTCGCCAACTCCGCCAGCCACTACGACGACGCCGCCAAGACCGGCTGGGCGGCGCGCGTGGACACGGTGCTGGCGCAGGGCATGGAGAGCATCGCCGACGGCGCCCTGCAGCGCTGGTTCACGCCCGAATTCCGCGCAGACGCCCACGGCGGCAGCGCGCGCGTGGCGGCGCTGCGCGCGGTGCTGGTGGGCACCGCCCCAGCGCCCTACGCTGCCGCCTGCGAGGCGGTGGCCCGTATCGATCTGGAGGCGGGCAACCGCCGCATCGCCTGCCCTGCGCTGGTGATCGCCGGCGCGCGCGACGAGGCCACGCCACCCGCGATGTCCGAAGCCATCGCGCGCTCGATTGCGGGCGCCCAGCTGGCCACGCTCGACGCCGCCCACCTGAGCGCGGTGGAGCAACCCCAGGCCTTCGCAGACACCGTGGCGCGGTTTTTTGAACGCCTCTGAGAACTCCTGAAAGAAGAGCTGCCAGCGCTTAAGCCATAAGCGCTGGAGCCTGATTTGACCTAAATTCCGGCGCCGCTATTTCGGCGCTGCGGCCGGCACGCGGTCAGCCGGCAGGTGGTCGGCCGGCCGCAGCAGCGCCGCAAACTCCAGCGCGGCCTGCGAGCGCCCGGCTCCGCGCCGCCACAGGATGCCGGCGTGCCGCAGCATCTGCGGTGAATGCAGCTGCACGGCGTCCATGTCCGTCGCCTGGCGCGCGGCGCGCTCGGGCACGATGCAGGCCAGGTCGCCCCAGCGGCAGACCTCGATCAGGCCTTCGACCGACTCCATCTCCACCCGCACCTGCGGTGCCACGCCGGCCTGGCGCAGGCTGTCGTCGATGAGGCGGCGCGTGGCAAAGGCGCGTGGCAGCATGGCCAGCGGCACCTGCTCGAGTGCCTTGAGCGCGAGCGTGCGCCGGCCGGCCAGCGGGTGGGCGCGGTTCACCACGAGCTGCATGCGCTCGGCAAACAGCGGCTCGGTCTCGATGTCCGCGCGCTCGGTCGGGTAGAACGCGATGCCCACGTCCAGCCGCCCCTCGACCAGCAGTTCCTCGATTGGGCCCGCGCGCAGGTCGCGCACCACCACGTTGACGCGGGGATAGGCGCTGCTGAACGCCGCCACCGCAGCGGGCACCAGCGTGTGCAGGAAGGTCGGGATGACGCCCACCGTCAAGCTGCCCGACTGCAGCCCCGCCATGTCGGCCAGCGCCATGCGGCCAGCCTCGATTTCCTGCAGCGCACGCGCCGCGTAGACGCGGAACGCCGCCCCGGCCTGCGACAGCTTGAGGCCGCGCCCGAGCCGGTCGAACAGCTTGCTGCCCA
This sequence comes from Acidovorax sp. SRB_24, assembly GCF_012931925.1. NCBI lineage: Bacteria > Pseudomonadati > Pseudomonadota > Betaproteobacteria > Burkholderiales > Comamonadaceae > Acidovorax > Acidovorax sp. SRB_24. Next base: position 45,730 of record NZ_MWOM01000011.1, on the reverse strand, counting down.
GCTCGTCTTCGAGCTGGCGCAGGCCGTGCGACAAGGTCGACTGTGTGACAAACAGGTTTTGCGCCGACAGCGTGAGGTGCTGTGTCTCGGCAATGTCCAGAAAGTAGCGCAACTGGCGAATTTCCATGGCGAAGGCCCCTTCTTTCGTTCGATGGTATCGAATGATAAGTGGCAAATAAATCATTGGAGCGTTCTGTGGATTGCCCCTAATCTCGTGTTTTATCGGCCTCCCGTGCAGGGAAGGCCACTGCCACCACCCCACCGAAGGCCCCCACGATGCAAAGCCGTTTCACCATAGAGCGCCTGCAGGCACGGATCCTGGACATCCCCACGATCCGGCCACACAAGCTCTCGTTTGGCTCCATCAGCCGCCAGAGTCCGGTCATCGTGCAGCTGTGGCTCAAGGACGGCGCCTGCGGCTTCGGCGAGGCCGCCACCATCGGCGGCCCCTCGTGGAACGAGGAATCGCCCGAAAGCATCCTGCACGCCATCGACAACTACCTGGCCCCCGCCCTCCTTGGCCAGCACGGCGGCGGCTTCGAAGCGGCGCTGGCACGCATGGGCCAGGCCTGCAAGGGCAATGCCTTCGCCAAGAGCGCCGTCGAGATGGCGCTGATCGATGCCGTCTCGCGCACGCTCGGCCTGCCCGCCTGGCAGCTGCTCGGCGGCAAGGTGCACCAGAGCCTGCCCCTGGCCTGGACGCTGGCCAGCGGCGACGTCGAACGCGACCTGCAGGAAGCGCAACTGCGCCTGGAGCAGAAACGCCACCGCATCTTCAAGATGAAGATCGGCGCACGCGCCCCCGAGGCCGACGTGGCCCACGTCACGCAGATCGCGCGCGGCCTGCAGGGCAAAGCCACGCTCACGGTCGACGTGAACCAGGCCTGGGACGGCAACACCGCGCGCCGCTACCTGCCGCAACTGGTCGAGGCCGGCGTGACGTTGATCGAGCAGCCCGTGGCGCAGTGGAATGTCGAAGCGCTCAAGAACCTCACCGCCACGCTGCACGGCGCCTTCATCATGGCCGACGAGACCGTGTGCACGCCGCAGGACGCCATGATGCTGGCGCGTGAACGGGCCAGCCACGTCTTCTCGCTCAAGGTGGCCAAGCACGGCGGCCTGCTGCGCACGCGCAAGGTGGCGGCCATCGCCGAGGCGGCCGACATCGGCTGGTACGGTGGCACGATGCTCGAGACCTCGCTGGGCAGCGCCGCATCGGCGCATGTCTTTTCGACGCTCGGCGCTGCGCACCACGGCTGCGAGCTGTTCGGGCCGCAGCTGCTGGTCGACGACATCGTCGAGCGGCAGATTCCGATTGTCGATTTCGAACTGCAGCTGCCCGACGGCCCGGGCTTTGGCGTCGAGATCTCGCTGCCCCAGCTTGAACGCTTCGACCGCGCCCGCCAGGGCCTCACCGCCGTGCACGTCGACATGGCCGCACACACCCCCGTTTAATTCCTTTTCTAAATCAAGCGTGAACGCGAAGGCGAAGCGCAGACAGTACAGACGTACGGCAAGCGAAGCCGACAAAGTGCACGTTTGATTTAGCAATGGAACAAGGAGAAAACCGATGCTGTTTCTAGTTCGTATGGACGTGAACATTCCGCGCGATCTGCCCGTGGAAGAAGCCAATGAGATCAAGGCCCGCGAAAAGGCCTATTCGCAAGACCTGCAGCGCGACGGCCGCTGGAAGAGCATCTGGCGCGTGGTCGGCGAATACGCCAACTACAGCATCTTCGATGTCTCGTCGAACGACGAGCTGCACCAGCTTCTCCAAGGCCTGCCGCTGTTCCCGTTCATGAAGATCGACGTGACGCCGCTGGCGACACACCCCTCGGCCATCTGAGCCTTTCTGCAACCACTACTACTAGACCAAGAGACACAACCATGATGACGAAACGACAGACGCTGGCCCTGCTGGCTTCGGGCCTGGCCCTGACCGCCCTCCCCACGGCGCATGCCCAGGCCCCCGCAGACAACTGGCCCAGCAAGCCGATCCGCTGGGTCGTGCCCTTCCCGCCGGGCGGCGCCATGGACGCGATCGCGCGCACGCTGGGCGAGAAGGCCGGCAAGGCGCTGGGCCAGCCCTTCGTCATCGAGAACAAGCCTGGCGCGGGCGGCAACATCGGCGCCGACTACGTGGCCAAGCAGCCCGGCGACGGCTACACGATGATGATCACCTCGATCGGCATGGCCACGAACAAGCCGCTGTACGGCAAGCTCAGCTACGACCCCGTCAAGGACTTCGCTCCGGTGAGCCTGCTGGCGGTCGTGCCCAACGTGCTGGTCACCAACAACACGCAGCCCCAGGTGAAAACCGTGGCCGACGTGATCGCCGCCGCGCGCAAGGAACCCGGCAAGCTGACCTATGCCTCGGCCGGCAACGGCACCTCGATCCACCTCGCGGGCGAGGTCTTCACCTCGCTGGCCAAGGTCGAGATGCTGCACATCCCCTACAAGGGCAGCGGCCCGGCCGTGTCCGACCTGCTCGGCGGCCAGATCAACTACATGTTCGACAGCATCACCTCGGCGCGCCCGCACATCGAGTCGGGCAAGCTGCGCGCGCTGGGCGTGACCACGGCCAAGCGCTCGAGCGCCCTGCCCAACGTGCCCACCATCGCCGAAGCCGGCCTGCCAGGCTACGAAGTCTCGCCCTGGTTTGCGGTGTTCATGCCGGCGGCCACGCCCAAGCCCATCGTGAACAAGCTCAATGCCGCGTTGCTCGCCGCCATGAAAGACCCCGACGTGGTCAAGCGCTTTGAAACCATCGGCGCCGAACCCGTGGGCTCCAGCCCCGAGGAGATGGCCCAGCACCTGGCGCGCGAGTCCGAGCGCTGGAGCAAACTGATCACCGAGCGCGGCATCCGGCTCGACTGAGCGGGCGCCGAGCCCCTTTTTCCACCCACCCCAGGAGACCTTCCATGGCCGAATTCACCAAAGAGCAGTTGCTCGAACGGGTCAACACGAACCACAGCGCCGAGGGCAACGCCCGCGTGCGCGCCCTCACCGAGCGCATCGTCACCGACCTGTTCCACACCATCGACGAGCTGGACGTGACGGCCGACGAGTTCTGGAAAGCCATCGCGTGGCTGACCCGCATGGGCCAGACCGGCCAGTTCGGCCTGCTCACGGCGGGCCTGGGGTTCGACCGGCTGCTCGACATCCGCCAGGACGAAGCCGACCAGAAAGCCGGCCGCGCCGGCGGCACGCCGCGCGCCATCGAAGGCCCGCTGTTCGTCGCTGGCGCGCCGCTGTCGCAGCACGAGGTGCGCCTGGACGAAGGCGAGCCCGAGGGCGA
>NZ_MWOM01000011.1:22512-42314 GCF_012931925.1 Acidovorax sp. SRB_24 | reverse complement strand
CCCATCGCCGAGCTGTTCACGGCGCTGGGCCGCCACGGCAACCGCCCCGCGCACATCCACTTTTTGGTGGCGGCACCGGGCCTGCGCACGCTGACCACCCAGGTCAACATTCCGGGCGACACCTACATCGACGACGACTTCGCCTTCGCCACGCGCGACGGCCTGATCGTCGAACTCGAGAAGGGCGTGGCCCCGGCCGGCTACGAATCGCTGGGCGTCACCGCCCCGTTCACGCGCTCGCGCTTCAACTTCGTGATGCAAAAGGCTGTGAATGAGAACGAAGCCCTGCCGCTGACCCGCATGGAGCGCGTCGCCGGCTGAGCGCCTGCACACCACGGCCGCGGGAACCGCACCTGCCTACCTGCCGAACAGCCACCTTCCCCCGAAGGTGGCTTTTTTTCGTTGATGCTCCTCATTCAATAGCTGGCAGCGCTTACCCATCAAGCGTTTTGGGCATAAAACACTTGAAACCAATACCCCGCCTGGCCTGACCGGTGTGCCAGAGGCCGTCGGAGGCCTTATCCGATTTGCCTTGCCAGCGCCTGGAGCTCAGGGGCCACATCCCGCCGCAGCCAGTCCACATCCAACGCCCGGCCCTGAAACGTGCAGCTCAGTGCGGCCACTTCGAGGTTGTTGACACGGCCCAGGGGAACCGCCACCGCCTGCACGTCGGGCATCACTTCGCCCAAGGCGGTGCAACAGCCGAAGTGCGCATAGTCACGCAGGCTCTCCAACACCTTCGGGCCATAGCGCGACCACTGCGCGGGGTCCTTGATCTGCACCTGGTTGAGCAGGGCTTCGCGCGCTGCGGGGGTGCAACCCTGCAGGTAGGCCCGGCCGACTGCGGTGCCCAGAAGCGGATGGGCACTGCCCACATCGTGGGAATAGACAGCACGGTCAGACACCCGGATCACTTCGAGGTAGACCATGGACAGGCGGTCGCGGATGGCGACGGACACATTGCAACTGTGGCTTTTGGCCAGCTTCATCATCAATGGACGCGCCGCGCGGCGGAACGTGAACTGGGCCAGCAGCGGGTACCCGACGGACAGCGTCGCGGAACCGAGGCGGTATTTTCCGTAGTACTCGGTGGCGGTCAGATAGCCCAGGCACATCAACGTATAGGTGAGCCGCGACACCGTGGCCTTGGGCAGGTGCAGCATCTGCGCCAATTCGCTGTTGCCCAGGATGGGCCTTTCGGGCGAAAAGCAATGCAGCAGTTCCAGCCCGCGCGCCAGGGTCGTCGCGAATTGCTTGTCGCCCGCAAACTCCTCTAGTCCAACCGGTACCCGCCGACTGATGGTGTTTTCCATAGGTTCTGAAATAGCGATATCAAATGTGGAATATCGAAATATTAAGGCGGTTCTGAAGGCGCAGCTCCTACATTCGTTCAACGCTTCCCTGATGGAGCGCAAAAGGATGACGAACGTGGGTGCTATCACAACAGAACTGCCGGTGCACGACATTCCCGCGCTCAACGGCAACAACGCTCCGATTCAACAGGAAGACGTCTGGGACGATTTGCCGGTGATCGGCAAGGTGCCGGAGGACATGAACGGGCTGTACGTCCGCAACGGACCGAATGCCTACTTTCCCCCGACCTGGCGCTACCACGCGTACGACGGTGACGGCATGCTGCACGCCGTGCGCTTTGCCAAGGGCAGCGTGACCTACCGCAACAAGTGGATCTACACCGATGGACTGCGCGAGGAACAGGACGCAGGCGCACCGCTGTGGAAAGGCATCAAGGAGCCGCCGCGCAGCGACAGGCCGGATGCCCCGCTGAAGAATACCGCCAACACCGACGTGAAATACCATGCCGGCCACCTGCTGACCATGTGGTACCGGTCCGGCCTGCCCTATGCCGTCGATCCACACACCCTCGACACCGTGGGCCCTGAGACCTACGGGGGAGCGATCCAGCGCCTGTCGGCGCATTCGCGTCCGGACGAACACACGGGCGAGCTGATGTTCTTCGATTACGACACCAAGCCGCCGTACATGCGCTACGGCGTCGTCGGGCCCGACAGGCAATTGCGCCATTCCATCGACGTGCCGTTGGACCAGCCCGGGTTGCCGCACGACATGGCGATCACCGACAACTATTCCATCCTGCACGACTTTCCGCTGCGCCCCGACCCGCAAGCGTTGGCGTCGGGCCGCTATAAGGTGCGCTTCTTTGCCGACCAGCCGTCGCGGTTTGGCGTGGTTCCGCGCCATGGCCGTGCCGAGCAGATCCAGTGGTTTGAAGCCAAGCCCACCTACATGCTCCACGTGGTGAACGCCTGGGAGGAGGGCCGGGAAGTCGTGATGGTGGGAACGCCGTACCGCGTGCATGCGCGCGAGAGCGGCGAACCCGATGCCGAACGGCTGGAAAAAACCATCCACCAACGCCAGCGCGACTTTCAGCTCTATGAGTGGCGCTTTGATTTGCAGACAGGCAAGACCTGCGAGCGCGTCATCGACGACGTCCTCAACACCGAGTTTCCGGTGATCAACAGCGCCTACCAAGGCCGCAAGAACCGCTGGTCGTACCACGTGGTCTTCCCGCAGGGAGGGCGTGAAGAGCCACGCTTCCCCGGCCTGGTGAAGTACGACCTGGAGACCGGCGGCTACGTGGCCTACAGCGCGGGCCCGCAGTTCTTCTACAACGAGGCAGGCTTTGCCCCCCGCGACAACGCGACGTCGGAAGACGATGGGTACCTCGTCATGTTTGTCTGGAACCCCCACAGCGAGCAGTCCGAGATCCAGATCTTTGATGCCAAAGACGCCCGAATGGCCAACGGCCCGGTGGCTCGGGTGCTCCTGCCACGGCGGGTTCCGCACGGATTCCATGCCACGTACGTGAGCCAGGCAACTCTTGACAAATGGAAGTAAATAATGATCTTGGTAAGCCAGAAATCCATCGATGAGTACATGTCCAAAGGCTGGTGGGGCACGTTGACGCTTGGTGAGCATTTCCTCGATATGGCGGCAAAAAACGGCGCGGCATTTGCCGTGGCCGATCCGCCGAATCGCACCGAGCTTTTCGGTGGCGCGCCCCAAAACTGGAGCTGGGGCGCGCTGTGCGAGCAAGTCGGAGCCTTGTGTGCCGTGCTCCACGCGCAAGGGGTCGGCAAAGACGATGTGATCGTCGTGCAGCTTCCCAACTGCGTTCAGTTGCATGCGATTTACCTGGCCTGCGCGGTCAGCGGTGTCGTGGTCTCGCCGGTGCCGATGCAGTACCGGGCGCATGAGCTCGTGCATGTCGCCACAAGCACCGCGGCAAAAGGCGTCATCACGACGCAGCGGCTGGGCAAGTACCAGGCAGCGCATGAACTCGCACTCATGAAACCGCTGCTGCCCTCGGTGCAATGGATGTGGTCCTATGGCGACGGCTCCGGTCAGCCCCTGCCCGAGGGCGTGCAAGACCTCGACGCCCTGCTGCTGCAGACGCCCGCATGGGACGACGCTGGCATGCGTGCGCACATGGCGCGCATCGCTCTGACCGCCAACGACGTGTTCACCATTTGCTGGACTTCGGGCACCGAAGCGCGCTCCAAGGGCGTGCCGCGCAGCCACAACGAATGGCTGCTGGTCGGCGCGTCGGTCATCGATGCCGGTCAAATGCAGCCCGGCGCACAGATGGTGATTCCGTTCCCGTTTGTGAACATGGCCGGCATTTCCACCAGCCTCATCGTCTGGCTGTTGACGGGGGGCGGCCTGCACCACCACCACCCTTTCGACCTCAAGGTGTTCATCGGGCAGCTTCAGGACAACCCGACCGACTACACCGTTGCTGCCCCCGCGGTGTTGAGCATGCTCCTCAAGACCCCGGAGCTGCTCGATGGGGTGGACCTGAGCCGCCTCAAGCGCATTGGCTCCGGTGGTGGGCCGTTGGCCCCGTGGTTGGTGGAGCAGTTTGCGGCGCGCTTCGGCATCGAAGTCATCAACTATTTCGGCTCCAACGAGGGCGCTGCACTGTCGTCCACGCCCCAGGACATCCCCAACCAGCAACACCGCGCCAACTACTTTCCGCGCCTTGGCATCGACGGCTTCGCCTGGAAGGCGGTTCATGCGAACAAGGTCACCACGCGCCTGGTCGACGTGGAGACCGGAGAGGAAATCCATGCGCCGGGCAGGGTGGGCGAGCTGCGGTTCAAGGGACCGATGGTGTTCTCCGGCTACTTCAACAGCCCCGAGCTCACCGCGAAAGCGTTCGATGAACTCGGCTTCTACAAGACGGGCGATCTCTTTGACATCGCGGGCGACCGTGGGCAGTACTACCGTTTTGCGGGGCGCAGCAAGGACATCGTGGTGCGGGGCGGCATGAACATTTCATGCGAGGAAGTCGAAAGCCTGCTGCTGTCGCACCCCAAGGTGCGCGAGGTCGCCGTGATCGGCTGGCCCGACGACGTGCTCGGAGAGAAAGTCTGTGCCGTGGTGGTGCCCAGGGATGCCACGCAGACCCTTGAACTCGATGAGCTGGTTGCGTATCTCAAGAACGTGGGCAAAGTGGCTGCGTTCAAGCTGCCTGAGCGCATCGAGACGATCGGCGAACTGCCCCGCAATCCTGTGGGCAAGGTGCTCAAGCGTGTATTGCGGGAGCGGATGCAGGCGCCAACCACCGAAACAGCTGCCCCGGGCTCCGTGGCCCACCTTGCGAAGGCCTGAGCATGGCATCTTCCCCCCACACCCCGACGGCGGCTGGACAGGTGGCCCTGGTGTTGATCCCGGGCATGTTGAACACCACGGCCATCTGGCGCGGCGTGGTCGCCCGGCTCCAGGAAACCCTCGGCGAGACTGCGCGCATCCATGTTGTCGACGTGACGGTGCAATCCACCACGGAGGACATGGCGAGCGATGCCTGGCAATGCGTGCAGGATTTGCCAGCGGAAACGCCCTGCTTTGTGGCAGGCTTTTCGATGGGCGGCTATGTCGCTCTGGAAATGCTGGCCGACCAGCGCAGGCCGCTGGCTGGCGCATGGCTGGTGTCGACTTCTCCCCGGCCAGAAAGTGCCAGCACGGCGCCCCACCGCGAACAGGCCATCGCCGCCCTGGCAGCTGATTTCGAAGGCGCCATTCAAGCCACCGCGCGCTACGGCACCTATGGACGAGACGCTGAACAGCTCGAACCGCTGCTGCAGATGATGCGCGAGGTGGGCAGTGCAACCGCCATCCGCCAAACCCGCGCCATCATGCAGCGCCGCGACCTGCGCGATCGGATCAGGACGCTGTCGCTGCCCGTGCAGGTGCTCTGCGGCGAAGACGACCGCATCACGCCCAAAAAGCTGTCCGAAGAGCTTGCGGCACTGGTCCCCGGCGCCACGCTGCAGCTGGTGCCGCACGCGGGGCACATGCTTCCCTGGGAGCAGCCGGACCTCATCGCCGATGCGATGGGCCGCGCCCTCGCCGCTTCCGCGAAGAAGGGGGCCGGGGCATGCGACGTGCAGGCCCAGCCCAGCCCCGCGATGGCATCGGATGCAATGCCTGCTGCAGGCTTCGCAGCGCCCCAACCTTGACCCCACCAGCCATGCACACAGAAATTGTCGGACGCGTTCAGCCAACCATCACGCAATGGGATTCGCCCTTCATGAGTGGCGCGTTTGCGCCCAACTACGTGGAATACACAGCGACCGACCTGGAGGTGATCGGGACCGTTCCGCAGCGCCTCAATGGGGTGTACCTGCGCAACACCCAGAACCCGGTGCACCAGCCCTTGGGCGTGCACCATGCCTTCGACGGCGATGGCATGCTGCACCAGCTGAGTTTCAGGAACGGAAAGTGCGAGTACCGCAACCGTTTCCTTCGCACCAAGGGCTTTGAAGAAGAGCACAAGGCCGGACAGGCCCTCTATGCCGGCCTGATTGACAGCCCCCAACTCGCCCAGCGCGCTGGCTGGGGTGCGCGCGGCGGGCTGAAGGATACCTCGGCCACCGACGTGATCGTGCACGCGGGAACGGCGCTGACCACCTTCTACCAATGCGGGGAGCCGTACCGCTTTGATGCAAGAACCTTGGAGCCGCTGGGCGTGTCTGCCTGGGGCGCCCAGGTGCTCAAAGACAACGGGATCTCGGCACACCCCAAGGTCTGCCCGCGCACGGGCGATTTGCTGTTCTTCAATTACAGCAAGAACGCACCATATATGCACTACGGCGAGGTGGATGCGCGGGACAAACTGGTGCATTACGTGCCGGTCCCGCTGGCGGGTCCACGGCTGCCGCACGACATGGTGTTCACCGAAAATTTCGCGGTCCTCAGCGACTTTCCGCTGCACTGGGACGAGTCGCTGCTGCCGCAGGGCAAACACAAACTCCGCTATGACGGTGCGAAGCCCGCGCGGTTTGCCGTGGTGCCGCGGCGGCATGCGCCGCAAACGGGGGTGAAGTGGTTTGAAGCCAGCCCGACCTACGTGCTGCACTGGCTCAACGCATGGGAAGACGGCGACGAAATCGTCATGCACGGCTACCACCAGAAGTGGCCCATGCCCCAGGCCGGCTTCGACAACAAAGGCGCAACGCTGGGCCCGGGCCGCTATGGACCGACCATCTACGAATGGCGCCTGAACATGCGCACCGGTGCGGTCGTCGAGCGCCGCTTGCACGAGCAATACCTGGAGTTCGGCATGGTCAATGCCCAGTACTGGGGCAGGCCCTACCGCTACTCGTACAACATGGTGGCCCACCCCAACAGCTTCCTGTTTGACGGCATTTTGCGCTTTGACCACACCACGGGCGCAACGCAGGAATACCGGTTTGGCGAAGGCCGCTTTGGCAGTGAATCCCCGATGGCTCCAGCCGCTGGCGCGACGGCCGAAGACGACGGTTACGTCGTGAGCTTTGTGTCCGATATGCGGGCCGATCGGTCGGAATGCGTGGTGTTGGATGCGCGCGATCTGAGCCAGGGGCCCGTGGCGCGCATCATCTTGCCCCACCGCATCAGCAGCGGAACGCATGCGTGCTGGGCAGATGCCTCTGAACTGCGCGGCGAACAGCGCGCCTGAACCCGAAATTCAATGGAGACTATGGACATGACGCAGGCTACATACGTGTTGGGCGGCTACCAGACAGACTTTGCGAAAGCGTGGTCCCGGCAAGGGCAGGACCTCTCGGACATCGTGCGCGAAACCGTGCTCGGCGCGCTGCAGGCGTGCCAGATCGCGCCTGGGGCGATCGAAAGCATCCACGTGGGCAATGCCTTTGGTGAACTTCAGCGCCAGCAAGCGCACCTGGGCTCCATGGTGGCGCAGGTGGTTCCCGCGCTGAACGGCGTCGCGGCAATGCGCCACGAAGGCGCTTGCGCGTCATCGTCGCTGGGCGTGCTCAGCGCGATGGCCGAGATTGAATCAGGGCGCTACGACTGCGTCTTGGTGCTCGGCGTGGAAGAGTTCAAGAACACCTCGGGGCACGAAGCATCGCGCAACCAGAATGCCGCGTCCTGGCAAGGTCACGAAGAGATCGACTGCCAGTTCATGTGGCCTGCAGCGTTTGGACTCGTGGCGGCCGAATACGACAAGCGCTATGGCCTGGATCGCAAATACCTCAACCGCATTGCAGAGCTGAACTACGGCCATGCCAAGCACAATCCGTTGGCACAAACGCGCAGCTGGCAGTTCAACGAACTGAGCTTCACCGACGACGATGAGGCCAATCCGCTGATTGAGCCAGGAACACGCCGCCAGGACTGCGGGCAGGTCACGGACGGCGGCGCCGCGGTGGTGCTGGCATCTGAGCGTTTTGCCAAAGAGTACGCCGCCCGCACGGGCCAGCGCCTCGAAGATCTGGCGCGGATCACCGGTTGGGGACACCGCAACTCGGTGCTGCGCCTCAAGGACAAGTTCGCACTGAGCGAAGGTGAAGCCTATGTGTTTCCGCATGTGCGCCAAACCATCGAAGACGCATGGCGCCGCGCGGGCATCGACGGCATCGGCGATCTCAGCGGCATTGAGACCCACGATTGCTTCACGACCACGGAATATGTGGCGATCGACCACTTCGGCTTCACCGAGCCTGGCCAGAGCTGGCAAGCGGTGGAGGACGGCTCCATCGAGCGCGGTGGACGTTGCCCCATCAACATGAGCGGTGGCCTGATCGGTGGTGGGCATCCCGTGGGCGCGACAGGCGTGCGCATGGTGCTGGACTGCGCCAGGCAGGTCACCGGCAAGGCCGGGGCGACACAAATCCCGAACGCCCGCCGCATGCAAACGCTCAACATTGGTGGGTCTTTTGGCACCGTGGTGAGCTTCGTTGTGGAGCAAGGGCAGAAAGACCGAGAGCGGTGAAATCTCTGTTGCAGCCCGCTCATCGGCGCTGCGCCAGCGGCTGCAACCACCTGACCGCTCGATGGGCGGCAGGTGCGCACAGTGCGACTGGGCTCGGGACGTTGTGCCCAGGCTGGAGAAACACAGTCCGCGCGTTGAACAATGCGCTGGACTGGGTTTGAAAAGGGCGTGAACGCCGCCCAACGGGCGCGGAGATTTCAGAGAAAAAACCTGGCTCCGACATCCATAGGGATATCGGAGCCAGGTGGTATTTATTTTCAGGCGGCTTGGCGAACAGGCTCTGGCTGGGAGGCAACTGCAGCGGCGATGCTGTCCAGCTTCCGCACGACATCCTCGGGAGATACCGCCGGATCCGGGGTATGGGCATAAATATGCGTGTTGCGCTCTTTGCGGTCGAACCAGATGGCTTCCTTGCGGTGCTGGGGGGGCCGCTCTCGCGCCAGGTACACGATGGTGTCTGCGCCCTTGTCATGGTCACGCAATACCGATTTCAAAATCGCGACGAAGCGTGGCATGGAGCGGTTGACGCTGGCGGTGTCGACCCAGCCGGGGTGCATGGCATAAAACCTCTGGTTCAGATGGGATTGTTTCTCGCGCCAATATCCCATCACCATGACCTGTGCACGCTTGGCCAGGCCATAGGCCCGGGGGCCCATATAGCGGGCCGGATCGGTGATGTTCAGGTCGTCAACCACCATGCGATGGTTGTACATGCCGCCTGAAGCGACCTCGATCACGGTCGCGTCGTCCTTGAGGATTTTGTTATCGAGCAGACTTTTTACGAGAATGTGATGGCTGAGGATATTGGTCACAAACGAGAATTCCATTTTCTCGTCGGTCAGCACCATTTGGTGCTTTTGAATTCCCACATTGTCGATCAGAACATCCAACCGCTGGCCAGATTCCCGAATTTTTTCGACCAGCGCATACACCTCGCGGGTTTTGGAAAAATCGGCCGTCAGATAGGTGACTGGCACAGGCGATTGAACGCTTTGCGCAAAGGCCTGCAACTTGGCAGGATCGCGGGCAATGCAAATAACGTGCGCGCCGCCTTCGGCGCCCTTGCGTGCCGCAGCCGCGCCGATTCCTTCCGAGCCACCGGTCACCAGCCAGGTCTGGCCTTCAAATTTGTTGGGGCGATTCTTCCAGAAAATGCTCCGCAGGTGATATCCAATTGCGCTGTAGCTGGGAGTAAATCGGACGTAGAATTTGATGATTTTTGACAGCGGTGTTTTTGCCATTTTTTGACCCGATCAATTTGAGCTTCAGAACACAACAATTAATGGTTTGCAGGCTCTTGGACGGCGTTCAGCAATGTCGTGCGATCATAATATTCGCGCCAGTGGGAAATTTTGCTTCCGGAAAACTCAATAATCCCGGTTGTGGGGACAATGCGAGAAACCCCGTCCAGCACGATCTCGTCCTCGCGCTCAACAAAAAGAATACCGTTCGCTACCCCAATGGTACGGATATTCAGTTTTACACTTTTGTTGGGTTTTTCTGTCTTGCGCACACGCTCAAAGAAATTTTCTCGCCCGATGCAGGGCGCCAGCATGACGGAGTGTAAAATGCCGTCTTCCGCCATCAGGTCAGCACACGCTCTCCAGTCCTTTTTCTCCCAGCCGTCCTTCATGGCCATGAAAACACTGATTTTCATTTCGTCGCTGATTTGCGGTTCCGTCATGTCTTCTCCTTCAGGTTATGTTCCAATTTAAAAGAAGAGCCGGATGCTGGACGCTCTTCTTCATACCGATTCATTACATTCGCATCGCGCAGCTTTCACAACTTGAAGTCATTGAATTTCCCAATGGATGAGAAGAAACCGGCTGTCCTGGGGACGCAAAGCGCCAGCAAAGTACTGCGTTTGCTGAGGATCGTGGGCGCGCAACATGCCAAGGGCATTCGCCTCAAGGACCTGATCGAAGCATCGCAAATCGACAAATCCACGGTGCACCGACTCTTGCTGTGCCTGCTTGAGGAAGGTTTCGTGGAAAAAATCGGTTCGTCCAAAAGTTACCGTCTGGGCATCGAAACCCTGCAGTGGGGATTCTCTTCTGCGGGCATGGACGCGCTGTCGGAAAAATTCCGGCCTACGTTGATGCGCCTGGCGCGCATCACCGACGACGCGGTCTTCCTCATGGTCCGAAGTGGAGACTATGTGGTGTGCCTGAGCCGTGTGGAAGGCGACCACACGACCCGCGCCTATGTGGTCGAGGTCGGGGTGCGGCGACTGCTGGGCGCCAGTGCGGCGGGTATCGCCATGCTTGCCAAGCTGCCCGACGAAGAAGTGAACGCCCTGCTGGCAAGGCACGAGGCAGAGTACATCCGGCACCAATACCCCATCGCGGCACTGAAGAAACTGGTGATGCGTGCGCGCGTGCAGGGCTACTCGGAAGTGTCCGACGCCCGGATCGCTGCCGATGGGCTGGGCTGTGCCTTCCCCATGACGGACAACACCTGGGCCGGCCTGAGCATCGCTGTGGCGCAACACCGCTCCACCCCGGAGCGGCTCAAAGAACTGTCTCAACTGCTGCTGGACGAGGTTTCGCGGGTGGCGGCCGGGCCGGTTTGACTGGCACGCGCAACGGGAAGAGACACAGGCAAAAAGCCCTTCAGCACCCACCGGGGACTGAAGGGCTCAAGTCACTCAGCCTGTTCAGAATTGGGGTGGCCGCCCGGGCAGCCACCGCGCCGGATGGCGTTAGAAACGGTGGCGGATACCCAGCGACACACCCGACTGGTTCGTGGAGCCGACTGCCAGTGTGCTGAGCGCTGCGAAGTTGAGCCCCCCATTTTTTGCATGCGCCGCCGCGCCGTAGAGGTCGGTGCGCTTCGACAACGCGTAGATCGCTTGCAGCGTGAGCTGCTGTTGACGCGGTTGGTTGCCTGCGCCGGCGCGCTGCTTGATGTCGTCCAGGTAGTACGCGGCATTGAGCGTCAGGGCGCCGGTCGCCTGGTAGTTCACACCCAGCCAGAAGAAATCATCGCGCAGCGCGACGCCTCCCGCAGCGTCCTTGCTCTCGCCCCAGCGGTAGCCGGTGGACAGGCGTACCGCGGGTGTGAACTGGTAGGCCGCGCCGAGTGCCACCTTGCGTGCACGCGAGTGGGCTCCGTTGACGTCGGCGCCGTTCTGCTGGTCGAACGCCAGCGTGGCCATCAGATCCTTGTTGGCATAGCTGAAATGCCCCCCCCATGCAGCGCTTGCGGACGTGGAGGACGTTTGCTCGCCAAATGCGTAGTGCACTTGCGCGCTCAAGGCGTCCGCATTGAAACGGTATTTGACGGAGTTGTCGTTGCGCAGGCCGCCCAGCAGGGGGCTGAACGGTTCGTAGGCGCCAGCGTAGGCCAGCGGGACGATGAACAGCAACGCGTCAAACAACGATGTGTACTGCCGGCCCAGCGTCACACGGTGGTTGGCGCTTTGCAATCCGACAAAAGCGCCGCGATTGAAAAACTTTGCGGCATCCGCATTGGTGCCGGTGTCGGAATTGAACCCATGCTCCAAGGTGAAAATCGCTTTCAAACCACCGCCCAGGTCTTCCACGCCGCGAAAACCCACGCGCGGCCCTTGCAAGCCAGAGTTGCTCATGCGCAGCAGGGACGCGGACTCATTGCCTCCTTTGGGCTGGTGATTCACATACTCGATATTCGTATCAATGATCCCGTACAGGGTCAGTTGGGACTGCGCCCAGGCGGCGGGCGCCAATGCCAGAATGGCAAGTGGCCAGGCTTTTGCAAATTTATTTTTGGTCATTATCGGTCTCCTGATGGTATTGGAATGATTTTATATTTCGATGCCACTGTCTTTGATGAGGCGCCCCCAACGTGCATTCTCTTCACTCAGCTGCTTTTGAAAGTCTGCTGTCGACTTGCCTCCCGCCACATAACCCAAATCCTTGAATCGCGATTGAATTTCCGGAAGATTCATGATCTTGATGGAAACTTCGCGAATGTTCTGGATGATTTCAGGCGGGGTATTCTTGGGCACAAAGAACCCCGCCCAGGTCGGTAATTCAAAACCCGAATACCCTTGCTCGGCCAGTGTGGGAATGCTGGGCGTCAGTGGAGAACGCTCCGTGCCGGTGACCGCGATGAGTTTGATTTTTCCGGTCGGTATCAGGGCATTCAGCGTCACCAGGTCCAGAATTGTCATGGTGATTTCACCGGACGCCAGCGCCATGCTGACCTGGGCCGAACCTTTGTAGGGAACATGTAGCATGTCCAGGTTCGAAACTTTATTCAACTGATTGCCAAGGATGTGGGAGGTAGACCCATTTCCAATCGAACCATATATGTGGGTCTTTGGATTGGCCTTGACTTCCTTTACCAGTTCCGTGAAATTATTGGCACTGGTCTTCTGGGTGCTGACGGCAATCCACAAGGGGCTCTTGACCAAATCCACCACAGGCTTGATGTCATTGAACGGATCGTAGGGCAGCTTGTTGAAGAGGTAATAAGTCTGCAGTAGCAATGGGATGGTCAGCAGGATGGTATTGCCATCCGGCTTTGCCTTGGCAACAAAATCTGTACCAATGGTTGTGCTGCCGCCCGGCTTGTTTTCGACAATGATGGTGCGACGCATCTCCGTCGCCATCTTTTCTGCGAAAATGCGCCCCAAGACATCGCCGCCACCGCCGGGCGCAAATGGCACCACAATGCGCATCAACGCATTACTTTGAGCCCAAGCGTGACCGCCTGAAAATACGGCGGCCCCTGCCCCGGCTAAAACCTTGGTGAACTGCCTGCGGCTCAAATTCGGCATTTTTGTCTCCAATTGATCAATATCAAAGTAACTACCCAGTAGAGGTGTATGCGTAACTGAATTTAGGTGCAGCTGTTCTTCTGCAGCGCAGGAAAAACAGGGTTTTCTCACCCCTTGGGATTACTCGGGGTATCTACTAGGTGGAACGGAGGATGTGGCAAGGGCGGAGCCAAAAGTGGCGTGCGACAGCGGCCCACCTGCAAGGTCGGCAGAGGCACTCCTCCCGCGCACTGCGGCCCCCAGCGTCGGCAGACCACGCCGTCCTCAGCCTCCGCAAACGGCAGAACTGCGGCGTGCGGGCGATTGCACGGCCAGTGCAGCGCTCATCCGCCACCCTCCGCCGGGAGCTGCAGCGCAATGGCAATCCCTGCGGCGATGGGCCGGGGTGGCGTCACGGCGCAGGCCGCTCCGAGACCCCCGCCGCATCAAAGCTGGCCATTTCGCGCAGAACTGCGCAGGCCGACTGCAAGAGCGGCCAGGCCAGCGCCGCGCCCGAGCCCTCGCCCAGACGCAGGCCCAGGTCCAGCAGCGGCCGGGCCTGCAGTTGCGCCAGCAGATGCGCATGGCCCGGCTCGGCAGAGCCGTGGGCGAACACGCAGCGCTGCAGCACGTGGGGCTGCAGGCGCGCGGCGACCACCACGGCGGCGCCGGTGATGAAGCCATCGACGACGATCACGCGGCGCTCTGACGCGGCCTGCAGCACGGCGCCCACGAGCGTGGCGACCTCGAAGCCGCCCAGGGCCGCAAGGGCGTCGAGCGGTTCGACGGCGCGTTCATTGGCCGCCAGCGCCTGCGCCAGCACGGCGCGCTTGCGCGCCACGCCCGCAGCGTCCAGGCCGGTGCCGGCGCCAGTGCAGTCCTCCAGCGCAACGCCGCACAGCCGCGCGAGCAGCAGAGACGCCACCGAGGTGTTGCCTATGCCCATTTCGCCGAGCAGCAGGGCATTGCCGCTCAATCCGCGCACGACCTCCCGGCCGTTGTCGATCGCCTGCGCGCACTGCGCAGCGCTCATAGCGGGGCCGGTGGACGCATCCTGCGTGCCGCGCGCCACCTTGCGCAGCAGCAGTTGCGGCTGGCCCGGCGCAGCGGCGCGCGGGGCGATGTCGCGCGCCACGCCGCAATCGACCACGGTGAGCGCCAGGCCGTGCTGGCGCGCCAGCACGCTCACGGCGGCGCCGCCGGCCAGAAAGTTCTCGACCATCTGCCAGGTCACGTCGCTCGGGTAGGCCGAGACGCCGCGCGCCGCCAGGCCGTGGTCGCCGGCGCAGACCAGCATTTGCGGGTGTTCGAGCTGCGGCGCCTCGCTGCCGAGGATCTGGCCGAGGCGCAGCGCCAGTTGCTCGAGGCGGCCCAGCGCGCCCAGGGGCTTGGTCTTGCGGTCGATGCGGTGCTGCAGGCGCGCGCTCAGCGCGGCGTCGTGCAGGTCGGGGATGCTGGGAATCGTGCAGGCGAGGGACATGGAAAGCATTCAGCGGTGGATCAGGGATTGCAGGACGCCGGGCGCAAAGTGCGCCTCCAGCGCATCGGCCAGGCCGTCGAACACGGCGTCGAGCGTGCGCACGGGCGCGTCGCCCGGTGTGGAAAACAGGGCCTGCAGCGCGGCCGGGTCCTCGAACAGGCCGTGCAGGTACAGGCCCAGCACGTTGCCGGCGCGGTTCTGCCAGGCCAGACCTGGAATCGCTTCGCGTGCCACGTCGCCCGCAGCCGCCATGGCGGTGTGCTGCGCGGTCTGGCCGTGGTGGATTTCGTAGCCTGCCACCTGCACGCCCGACAGCGCCGCCCACGGGCCGGCCGCGAGCGCGCCAAAGCGCGCCTGGGTCTGGCGTACCGTCTTGGCGGGCTCGAACACGGTGACCAGCGGCAGCAGGCCGAGGCCCGGGCCGTTGCCGTCGATGCCGTCGGGGTCGATCAGCGCCTCGCCCAGCATCTGCAGGCCGCCGCACACGCCCAGTACGGCGCCGCCGCGCGCGGCGTGGGCGGCAATGGCGCTGTCCAGGCCCTGCGTGCGCAGCCAGGCCAGGTCGGCCGCCGTGGCCTTCGAGCCGGGCAGCACGATCCAGTCGACACCGGCCACGTCGGCCGGACTGCGCGCCCAGCGCAGGCGCACGCCGGGCAGGTTCTTGAGCGGCTGGAATTCGTCCAGGTTGCTGATGCGCGGCGTGGCGATGACGGCGATGGTGGTGTGCACCGTGCCGCCCGTGCTGCTGCGGTCGTCGAACACGCCGTCTTCCTCGGGCAGGCCGTGCTGCCACCACATCGGGATGGTGGCGACGGTGGGCACGCCGGTCAGCGCTTGCAGCATCTGCGGCGCGGGCGCCAGCAAGGCGGCGTCGCCGCGGAACTTGTTGAGCACAAAACCGTTGATCAGCGCACGCTCGTCCTCGGGCAACAGCGCCCAGGTGCCGTACAGGTGCGCAAACGCGCCGCCGCGGTCGATGTCGGTCACCAGCAGGCAGCGCGCCTGCGCATGGCGCGCCACGCGCATGTTGACGATGTCGCTGGCGTGCAGGTTGATCTCGGCCGGCGAGCCGGCGCCCTCGATCACCACCACGTCGTTCTCGGCGCGCAAGGCGTCGAGCGCGGCGGCGATCTGCGGCCAGACCTTCTCGCTGCGGCCGCGCCAGGGCAGCGCCGTGAGTTCGGCGCTCACCTGCCCCATCAGCACGACCTGGCTGTGCGTGTCGGCCTCGGGCTTGAGCAGGAGCGGGTTCATGCGCACCTCGGGCGTGGCGCGCGCGGCCAGGGCCTGGAAGTACTGGGCCGATCCGATCTCGCCCAACTGGCCGTCAGGCCCCGCCACGACGCGCGCGTTGTTGCTCATGTTCTGCGCCTTGAAAGGCGCCACCTTCAGGCCCTGGCGCCCGTACCAGCGGCACAGCGCGGTGGTCAGCCAGCTTTTGCCCGCGCCGCTGGTAGTGCCCAGCACCATCACGCAGCGCGCGGGGCCGGGGGTCGTCTTGTGGAAGGGTGCGGTGGTGGTCATGGGTTCATGGTGTGAGCGGCGGCGCGGCTTGCCGGGCGGCGCCAGGCGGGTGTCAGGCCAGCAGCCCCCGGATCATCGGCAGCGCCAGTTCGGTGGCGCGCTCGCCTTCGTCGATGGCACTGGCGCCGCGGTGGAAGTCCATGGCCCCGAGGTCGGGCAGGCGCGGGCGGATCATCGCGTCGGCCGGCTCACCGGCCAGGCGGCTCTGCGTGATGCGCACCTGCATGATGTTCAGGCTCGCGCTCATCACGCCCAGCATGGACGGCATGGCAGCGGACTTTGGCGTTCCGTTGAAGGGCCACATGCGGGCCAGCAGCGCCTCCAGCCGGCCGCTGTGCGTCAAGGCCGTGGCCTGCTTGACCTGCTCGGCCTCTTTCTCGGAGGCCGCTTTCTGGAGGGGCGGACGGCGCCGCGTCACCAGCTCCCAGTTCAGGTCGACCGCGATCACGATGTCGGCGCCCATGGCGCGGCACAGCGACACGGGCACCGGGTTGACCAGGCCGCCGTCGACCAGCAGGCGACCATCGTGCTGCGCCGGGGTGAAGAGCCCGGGCAGCGCGATCGAGGCGCGCACCGCGTCGATCACCGGGCCCTCGCGCAGCCAGACCTCGCGGCCGCTGGCCAGGTCGGTGGCCACGCAGCCAAAGGCCTTGGGCAGCTGCTCGATGCCGGGGTCGTCGTACTGCGAGCGGAAAAAATGCGCCAGCTTGCCCCCGGCCATCAGCCCGCCGCCGAGCTTCCAGTCGAGCAGGCCCACCACCGACTGCCACTTCAGGCCCCGCACCCAGGGCTCCAGGCGCCCGTGTTCGCCGGCGGCATAGGCCGCGCCCACGAGCGCGCCAATCGACGTGCCGCAAACGATGTCGGGAGCTATGCCGGCGCGCTCGAGCGCGTTGATCACGCCAATGTGCGACCAGCCGCGCGCCGAGCCACTGCCGAGCGCCAAGCCGATGCGGGGGGGTTTGGGTTGCAAAAGGGTTCTCCTGATCAGACGTTCTGAGGGGGCTTGCGAAGGCGGCGGCCGAGTGGCCCGTTGGCAGGCTGGGCAGTGGCCTGAATTTACCGCGTACGCTGCGCGGACCGCGCCCACCGCCCGGTGTTGGGACCGCGCCAGGCCTCAGCGCCCCTTCCCAGCCAGCCACGCCCAGCGCAGCGCGTCCTGCGACGCCGGAGGCAGCACGCCCAGGCGCACGGTGCCGGGCAGGCCGAACGAGCGGCAGTCGCGCACCTGGATGCCGTGCGTGCGCAGGTGCCGTACAGCGGCCTGCACATCAGCCGCGGGAACCTGGGCACAGAAATAGTTGGCCTGACTGCCAGTCACCACGGCCCAGCCGAGGTCGGCGCACAGCGCCTGCTGGCGCGCCTTCCAGTCGCGCAGCACGGGCAGGCAGTGGGCCAGCCAATGCTGGGTGGCGGGATCGGCCCAGCAGTCCAGCAAGGCGACGCCGTGCGCGCCGACGAGCCACGATGGCGCCAGGGCATGGAGCGCGGCCACATCGGCGTCCGCACCGGGCGGCGCAATCGCGTAGGCGGCGCGCACGCCGGTCAGGCCCAGCGCCTTGTTGGGCGTCCAGAACTGCCACGTGGCCAGGCCGGTGTCCGGCACCTCCCAGGCGCGGGGGCCGGCAACGCCGTGTCCGGTGTGCAGGCGCAGCGGCGCATAAGCGCAGTCGAGCACGCGCAGGGCACCGGCCGCCGCGTGTTCGGACGCCCCAGAGCGCGCGCCGCGCCACGCGGCCCATGCCGGGTCGGCGCCGCCGAGCGGACTCGACGGATCGCACGCCCAGTGCAGGCCGGCTGCGGCGTGGCCGGCGTCCGCCGGCCGCAACAGCCGCAGGCCGCGCGCCTGCGCCGCCTGGGCGTAGTCGCCATAGCTGTGCGCCGGCAGCGCCACGGCGCGCACGCCGCGCTGCGCCGCCAGAGCGGTCACGCGGTGGATGAACTCGCTGGCGCTGGCGGCCAGCACGATGCGCGCCGGCGCCACGCCGTGGAAGGCCGCCAGGCGCGCGCGCAGGTGGGTGTAGGCCGGGTCGGGGTAGCGCGTGGCGTCGGCCTGCTGCACGGCGGCGAGCGCCTGCGGGCACGGGCCGCAGGCGTTGCTGTTGGTGGAGAAGTCGTGCCGCGCCGCACCCAGCGCGTCGGGGCCGCCGTGCACGGGCTGCGCTGGGGCCAGCGCGCCGGGCATGTCGGGTTCTTGCGCCAGATCAGCCATGGTGCAGCATCCCAATCACTATCAAAACAAGAGCTGTCAGCGCAAGCAGGACAAGCGCCATAGCCACTTTTGACACCAATGCTTGCGCCCGCTGCGCATCGCCTTGCGTGGGCGCACGCCCGGTCGCGTGCAGGCAGTACGCGCCCGGCTTGGACAGGCGCACGCCGAGCGCCAGCGCCATCGCCGCCATCGGCCAGCCGCTGTTGGGCGAGGGCGTGCGCCGCGCCTCGCGCGCCAGCGCACGCAGCGGCACGCCGCCGGCGGCCAGGGCCAGCAGCAGCGCGGTCAGGCGCGCCGGCAGCCACGACAGCGCGTCGTCGGCGCGCGCGGCCCATTTGCCGGCCCACTGCCAGTAGCGCCCGCCGCGCAGGCCGGGGTAGCCCCACATGGCGTCGGCGGTGTTGGCCAGGCGGTACAGCGCGGCGCCCGGCAGGCCGAGCAGCACGAACCAGAACAGCGGCGCGACCACCGAGTCGTTGAGGTTCTCGGCGAGCGACTCGATGGCGCTCTGGCGCACCTCGTCGGCACTCAACTGCGCGACGTCGCGGCTGACCAGCCAGGCCAGCCGCGCACGCCCGGCGCCGAGCGATTCTCCCAGCGCCGCCTCGACGGCGCGCACCTCGCTTTGCAGCAGCGCCAGCGCCAGCAGCGGCTTGAGCAGCAGCCCCAGCAGCAGCGCGGTCAGGCCGCAGCGCGCCGCGGCCTGCAGCGCATTGGCGGGCGGCACGGGCACCCAAGCGCCCAGCACGGCCGCCTGCAGCAGCACGGAAACGACTAAAACCATAGCAGCCAGCGCAGACCAGGCAAGGGCTGCAAGCCAAAAACACTTCCAGTCACGGCCCGTGGCGGCGGCCGGTGCAATGCGCTGGCCCAGTGCGCCCAGCGCGCGGCCCATCCACACGACCGGGTGCCAGCGCGCGGGCGGCTCCCCCCAGCGCGCGTCCACCGCCAGCGCCACCAGCAGCGCCAGCAGCACGCAGGCGGCGCCCGGCAGCGGCTGTGCGGCCAGCGGGTGCAGCAGCGCAAATAGGTCCATTCAATGCCTTGGGACGACGGCGGGCTCGTTCATGCCGTCTCAGTCCTCGATGCCGCGCTGCGCCGGAATGCCGGCCTGGAAGGCGTGCTTAACCAGCGCCATCTCGGTCACGGTGTCGGCCAGTTCGATGATCTCCGGCGGGCAGCGCCGGCCCGTGAGCACCACGTGTACGTCCTTGGGGCGGCTGCGCAGCGTCTCCAGCACGGGTTCGAGCGGCAGCCAGCCATAGATCAGCGGGTAGGTGATTTCGTCGAGCACAACCAGGAAATGCCCGCCCGCGAGGATCGCCGCGCGCGCCTTCTCCCAGCCGTCGCGCGCGAGCTGCGCCGAGTGCTCCAGGTCCTGGCTCTTCCAGCTGAAGCCGTCGCCCAGGCCCTCGATGGGGATGCCGATCTGTTCGAACATGCGGTGCTCGCCAAAGCGCGCCGTCGGCACCTTCATGAACTGGAAAATCTTCACGGCCTTGCCACGCCCGTGCGCGCGCAGCGCCAGGCCGAACGCGGCCGTGCTCTTGCCCTTGCCGTTGCCGGTGTGGACGATGACCAGGCC
>NZ_MWOM01000011.1:0-22453 GCF_012931925.1 Acidovorax sp. SRB_24 | reverse complement strand
GGCAGCGCCACCCACTGCCCGGCGACCGCATGGATCGCAATGCGCTGGTCGAACACGCGCTCGAGCGCGCGGTGCGTGGCCGCATCGCCCGCCGCGCCATGGTGCTGCACGCGCCCGCCGGCCAGCACCACCACGTCGTCGGCGTGCAGCGCCATCGACAGCTCGTGCAGCACGCTGACCACCGTCGTGCCCTGCGCCGCGAGCGCGCGCGCCAGCAGCAGCCAGTCGGCCTGGTGCGGCGGGTCGAGGTTGGCCAGCGGTTCGTCCATCAGCAGCACCTGCGCCTGCACCGCAAGGGCGCGGGCCAGCAGCACGCGCTGGCGCTCGCCGCCCGAGAGCTGGCCGAGCGCGCGCGCGCGCCAGTCCCAGGCCTGCGTCGCGCGCAGCGCCTGCTCGACCGCGGCGTGGTCGGCGCGGCCCGGCGGCGCCATCCAGCCCTGGTGCGGCAGGCGCCCGAGCATGGCGACGTCGTACACCGTGAGGTCGTCGGCCGCGCTTTCGTTCTGGCCCAGCCACGACAAGGCGCGCGCGCGCTCGCGCCGGCTCCAGGCGTGCAGCGGGCGGCCGAGCAACTGCACCGGGCCGCTGCTCGGCAGCAGGCCGGCCAGTGCCTTGAGCAGGGTCGATTTGCCGGCGCCGTTGGGGCCGACGATGCTGGTCCAGCGGCCTGCGCGCAGCTGCAAGTCCACGCTGTGCAATACCGGCTTGCTTCCGAGGCTGACGCTTACCTGGCTTGCACTGAAAGCCATCATTTCAGGAGTATTCCGAGCGCTCACAGCAGCCCCCCGGGCGCCGTGCGCCGGTGCATGAGCCACAGCAGGTAGCCGCCGCCGAGCACCGCCGTGAGCACGCCCACGGGCAGCTCTTGCGGCGCGACCAGGCCGCGCGCCAGCAGGTCGGCCGCGCACAGCAGCACGCCGCCCATCAGGCTCGACAACGCCATCAGCCGCCCATGCGGCACCGACACCGCCGCGCGCACCAGGTGCGGCGCGGCCAGACCGACGAAGGCCACCAGCCCGGTCTGCGCCACGGCCGTGCCGGTGGCCAGCGCGATCACCGCCACCAGCGCGGCGCGCAGCGGCGCCAGCGGCAGGCCCAGGCTGAGCGCCGTGGCTTCGCCGAGCGCCAGGCCGTCGAGCGCGCGCGCCAGCGCCCATGCCGCCATCTGGCACAGCGCCCACACCGCGGCCATCAGCGCGCAGGCGCTCCAGCCGACAAAGCCGGTCGAGCCGAGCAGGAAGGCCTGCATGGCCTGCAGCGAATCGGGCGACAGCAGAAGGATCAGCGAGGTGAATGCACCGAGCACCACGCCCACGATCACGCCGGCCAGCAACAGGCGCAGCGTGTGCTGCACGCCGCGCGCCAGCGCCAGCGTGAGCAACACCGCCAGCACCGCGCCCACAAAAGCCGCACCCGTCAGGCCCAGGCGCACCAGCCAGTGGCTCGAGAACACCGACACCGGCGCACCGCCCGCCAGGCCGGCCACGCCGCCCACCAGGGCCAGCGCGAGCGCGACGCCCAGCGAAGCGCCCGAGGCGCTGCCGAGCAGGTACGGATCGGCCAGCGGGTTGCGGAACAGCCCCTGCGCCACGGCGCCGGCCAGGCCCAGCAGCGCGCCGGCCATCCAGGCGCCGAGCGTGCGCGGCAGGCGGATCTCCCAGACGATCTGCTGCGCCATGGCGCGCACGGACGGCTCGGCGTCGCGCCCCCACAGCGCGGGCCAGAGGTTTTCGAGGCCCGTGCTGCCCACGCCCGTGCCCAGCAGTACCAGCAGCAGCGAAACCAGCAGCAGGCCCAGGGCCAGCCAGCCGCCGCGCCCGGCGCCCCCATGGGCCGCGCGCTTCATGGCCGCACCGCCCCGGGCGGCGCCTTGCGCGCCAGGCACTGCGCCATGAGGCGCGCGGCCTCGGCCATGCGCGGGCCGGGGCGGATCAGCACGTCGCTCTGCGCGGCGTCGAACACGCAGATGCGCTGCTCGCGCACGGCGCGGATGCCCTGCCAGCCCGGGCGATCGGCCATGCCTCCGGCGCTGCGCGCGCCGACCATGATGAGGTCGGGGTTGGCGCGCACCACGAATTCGGGGTTGAGCTTGGGAAAGGGCCCGAGCTGCGCGGGCAGGATGTTCTGCGCACCCAGACGCGCCAGCGTCTCGCCGATGAACGAGGTGGTGCCGGCGCCATATGGGGTGGGGCTGACCTCGTAGTACACGCGCGTGCTGCGCACGGTGGACGGCAGCGATTGCGCCGCGGCGGCCACGCCGGCATCGATCGCGCGCCAGACCTGCTGCGCATCGGGCACGGCGAGCAACTGCCCCAGCTTGCCGAGCACGCGCTGCACGTCGGCGTGGGTCTTGGGCTCGAGCGCGACCACCGTGAGGCCCAGCGATTCGAGCCGCGCAATGGCGCGCGACGAGGTGGCAGCCAGCACCACGTCCGGGCGCAGCGCGACGATGGCCTCGATGCTCGGGTCGATGCCGCCGCCCACCTTGGGCAGGGCCTCGACGCTGTCCGGCCAGTTCGAATAGCGGTCGACCCCCACCAAGCGCTGGCACTGGCCGAGCGCGCACACGGTTTCGGTCAGCGAGGGCAGCAGGCTGACGATGCGCTGCGGCGGCTGCGCCAGGTGCACGGCGCGGCCCCGGTCGTCGGTGAGCTGCACCGGCTGTGCGTTCGCCAGCGTCGCCATGGCCAACAGCAGCACCAGCAGGACGGCCACCACCGCGACGATGCGCAGCACAGGGGTCGGTTTCATCAGAGGGATTCCTTCAAGCTCAGTGGCAGGCCCGCCGCCATCAGTGTGACGCGGCTGCAGGCGTGCGCCACCTGCTGGTTCAGTGTGCCCAGCGCATCGACAAAGGCGCGCACCTCGCGCCCGAGCGGAATGACGCCCAGGCCGATCTCGTTGCCCACCAGCACCACGGGCCCGGGGGCCTGCTCCAATGCTTCCAAAAACAGAGCTGCCTGCGCTTTCCAGCCGTGCGTTTGCGCCTGTTTTGGCTCCAAATCGGGGGCCGGCATGGTCCAGTTGGTCAGCCACAGCGTCAGGCAGTCGATGAGCACCAGCGTGCCCGGCGCGCTGTGCCGGCACAGCGCGGCGGCCAGGTCGAGCGGCTCTTCGAGCGTGTGCAGGCCGGGCACGCGCGCGGCGCGGTCGCTCTGGTGGCGCGCGATGCGCGCGCGCATCTCGCCGTCCCAGGGCTGGGCCGTGGCCAGCAGCAGCGCGCGGCGATCGGGCGCCTGCGCCAGCCAGTGCGCGGCCAGCAGCTCGGCGCGGCGCGACTTGCCGCTTTTCTGGCCGCCCAGGATGAGTTCGCTGCGGGCCATCGACAGGGTCATGGGGCCTCCGCCACCACCGGCCCGCCCAGCAGCGCCGCCACGGCAGCGGGGCTGGAGGGGAACCAGGCGTGGAAGTAACTGGCATGGATGCTGCCATGCCGGTACAGCGCCTCGCCCGCGCCGGGCGCGCTGGCCTCGCCAGGCCGCGCCGTGCGGGCCACTTCAGGCGCGCCACTGGCCAGCGTCGAATAATGGAACGTGTGGCCGCGCAGCACCTGGCCGCCCCAGTCGAGCTGCTGCGGCCCGAGCCCGGCCAGGCGCCGCTGGAGGGTCGCCGCGCCGGGCAGCAGTCCCCACAGCGGCTGGCAGGCGCCGTCGGCCTGCGTGATGGATTCGCACAGCGCCATCATGCCGCCGCATTCGGCCCACACCGGCTTGCCGGCAGCCACATGGGCCTGCAGGCTGGCGCGCAGCGGGGCGTTGGCCGCGAGCTGCTGCGCATGCAGTTCGGGGTAGCCGCCAGGCAGCCACAGCGCGTCGCAGGGCGGCAGCGCGGCATCCATCAGCGGCGAGAAAAACACCACCTGCGCGCCCATGCGCCGCAAGCAGTCGATGTTGGCGTCGTAGATGAAGCAGAACGCCGCATCGCGCGCCACGGCCACGGTGCGGCCCTGCAGCAGCGGGGCTTCGGGCGCATCGGCGGCTGGGTCAGGCGCCGCAAAATCCACCGACCAGCGCGCCTGCCAGTCTGCCAGCGCCATCTGCCCGAGCGGCGTGGCGGCCAGCGCGTCGGCGGCGGCGTCCAGGCGCGCCATGCCGTCGGGCAGCTCTTGCGCGCTGACCAGGCCCAGGTGGCGCTCGGGCAACAAGCCCGCAGCCTTGCCGGCCTGGGGGCCAGCGGCGCCGTCCACCGACACGTGCACCAGCGCGCCCAGCCAGTGTGCGCTCTCGCGCAGGCCGTCCTCCAGCATCTGCGCGTGGCGGCTGCTGGCCACGCGGTTGGCCAGCACGCCGGCCCAGCGCAGGCCGGGCCGGTAATGCTGCAGGCCGAACGCCAGCGCACCGAAGGTGCCGGCCATGGCCGAGGCGTCGACCACGGCGAGCACCGGCAGGCCCAGGCGCTCGGCCAGGTCGGCGGCGCTGGGTGCACCGTCGAACAGGCCCATCACGCCCTCGACCAGGATCAGGTCGCACTCCTGGGCGGCGGCGTGCAGGCGCGCACGCGCGTCGGCCTCGCCGGTCATCCACAGGTCGAGCTGGTGCACCGGCGCGCCGCTGGCGAGCTGGTGCCAGTGCGGGTCGAGAAAATCTGGTCCGTACTTGAACACGCGCACGCGCCGGCCTTGCCGCGTGTGCATCCGCGCCAGCGCCGCCGTGACGGTGGTCTTGCCCTGGCCCGAGGCCGGGGCCGTGACCAGCACGGCCGGGCAGCGCGCGGATGGCAGGCTCACAGCTGCGGCGCCCACTTCAGGCCGACGAAAAGCGTGCGGCCCGGGGTCACATAGGTGCGGGCCAGTTCGTAGACCTTGTCGGACAGGTTGTCGACCCGCGCCAGCAGCGTGAATTCGCGCGCCACGCGCTTGCTGGCGTAAAGGCTGACGAGGCCATAGCCGCCGAGCACGTTGGTGTTGGCGGCGTTGTCGAAGCGCTGGCCCGATGCCTGGACTTCGGCACCCAGCGTCCAGCCCGCCACCAGGGTGTCGGCGCCGAAGGTGGCGTGGTGCTTGGCGCGGCGCGCCACCAGCTTGCCGGTGTCGAGGTCGCGCGGGCGCTGCCAGTCGATCGAGCCGCGCAATTGCACGCCCGCGAGCTTGTAGGCGCCCGCGAGCGTCACGCCCTTGTATTCCGCGCGCGCCGTATTCTCGTAGCAGCCGAAGCTGCTGGCACACGGGCCGGGGGCACCGAAGCTGATCAGGTTCTGCACGCGGTTGCGGTAGGCCACCACCGAGAAGCTGTTGCTGCCCTGGGCCCAGCGCAGACCCAGTTCGGCATTGCGGCTGCTCTCGGGCACCAGTGTGGCCACGCCGTACTCGCTGAAGCGCTGGTACAGCGTGGGCGCACGGAAGGCCGTGCCCGCCGAGGCCGTCGCGCGCCACGCCGGCGTGAGGGCGTAGCCGTAGGCCACGCTGCCTGTGCCCTTGCCGCCAAACTCGCTGTCGGAATCGTGGCGCACATTCAACTGCAGCGTGTGGCCGCCCGCGTTGAAGCCATATCCCAGCGCCAGCGCGTCCTGCGAGCGCCCCTGGTCGATGGGCGCGTTGACCAGGTGGTCCTCGCGGCGCTCCAGCGCGGCGGTGAAAAGGTGCGCGCCCACGCGGTATTCGTTCTGCCACAGGTAGCCACGCAACCGGGTCTCGGTCAGGTAGGGCGAGGGCGTGGTTTCATAGCGGCTCATCGAATCCGTAACGGACAGACGCGAATTGAAGGCCTCGGTCCACTGCGCCGACCAGGTCAGGCCCGCCGTGCGCATGCGGTTGTGGTTGCGGTCGTCCACCGGGGAGGGCGACACGTCGAAGCCCGACTCCAGCCGGTTGGCCACCAGCGTGGCGTCGAGCCGGTGGCGCGCATTGACCTTGAACCCCAGCCGCGCATGGCCCGCCGTAGAGGAATAGCCGTCTCTGTCGGGGTTGTGGCCGGCATTGTTGCGGATGTCGTAGCCATCGCTTTGCTCGCGCGTGATGCCCAGCGCATAGTCGAACGCGCCGCCCTCGCCCGCGGAACCGCTCACGCCCGCCTCGATCCTGCGCAGGTTGTCGGTGCCTAAGCCGATGCCCACGTAGGGGGCTGCCGGGCCTTCGCCCTTGCGCGTGAACAGCTGGATCACGCCGCCGATGGCGTCCGAGCCATACACGGCGGCGGCCGGGCCGCGCAGCACCTCGATACGGTCGATTTGCGACAGCGGGATCTGCTCCCACACCGCGCCTCCCGTGGACTGCGAGTCCACGCGCACGCCGTCGATGTAGACCGCGGTGAAGCGCCCCTCGGCGCCTCGCAGGAACACGTTCGACGCGTTGCCCACGCCCCCGCTGCGCGAGATCTCCACGCCGGGCAGGCGTGCGAGCACGTCGACCAAGCCGGTGGCGCCGCTGTTGTCGATCGTTTCGCGGTCCACGATGGACACATCGGCCACCAGGTCGGACAGTGGCTGCGCTGTGCGCGTGGCGGTCACCACGGTCTCGCGCAGCGCGGGCACATAGGTGTTTTGTGCCAACTGCACGGGCGCGGGCTGCTGCGCCAAAACAGGCAGCGCAGCCGCCACGGCCAGGGCCAGAACAGCGGGACGCAGGCAGGCAGGTGCGGCACGGCGCGCACGGATGGAAGAAATCGTCATGGGATGCAGGTCAACAAAAAAACCCGTGCCGGCTTCCCCGCCGGCATGTGGGCGATACGGCTGCGGCGCCCAGGAAGGCGCGCGCAACCACGGTGTTGGCCGGTATCCGGGCTGGCGGAGCACCCTCCACAGCCTTCCCAGGCGCTTGTTCAAGGCGCCCAGTGGCATGTGTGTGGAGAGAGAATCGGGGTGGATTCGTCCGCTGACCGTTGCGGGGGCAGCGCAGGCTCGGCTGCACCGCGACCGGTACCTCCTTCCTGCTTCCCGTTGAACTGCAGCGTGTGAACCACGCCGCGAGCACCAACGCCGGCGATTTTACGGCGCTTTGCGCGGCCCACCCTACAATTGGCTGCAGCATGGACTCCACGCCCCCCACCCACCCCATTGAACAGATTGCACAGCGCGTCGAGCGGCTGCTGCAACAGCACGCGGAACTGCAGCGCAGCAACGAACTGCTGTCTGCCCAGGTTGCCGCCCTCAGCCAGGAACGCGATTCGCTGAAGTCGCGCCTGAAGGCCGCCCGCGCCCGCGTGGACGCCTTGATCGAACGCCTGCCGCCCACGCCAAAGGATGCCGAATGAAGCAAATCGAGGTGCAGATCATGCAGCAAAGCTACCTGCTGGGCTGCCCCGAGGGGCGCGAGGCGCGCCTGCTCGAAGCGGTGGAGCGCGTGGACACCGCGATGACCCGCATCCGCGACGCCGGCAAGGTGCGCGCGCGTGAGCGCATCGCGGTGCTGGCCGCGCTGAACATGGCGTTCGAGCTGGCCGACCACGAAGCGCAGAGCCTGACCTCTGCGGCGGCCACGGCTACGCCCCCCGCTGCTGCCTCCAACCCGGACGGATGCGACATGCAGCAACTGCGGTCGTTGGTGCAGCGCCTGGACCAGGCGCTGGGCGAGCAGGGCAAGCTGCTCTAGCCCTGCCATGCGGCGCGCAAGCGCCTACAATGGAGGTGTCTGCGGTGCTGCCGGGCTTTATATTTCCTTGAACCAATGCTCATTGAGCACGGGCTTGGTACATCGCCCGGTGAGCGTGATCATCTCGCGTCAGATGAACCCAACGCCTGGCTGCCCTCGCCCACCTGAACCCCCGGTTCAGGATGCCGGTCCGGTGGCATTCGCAGACACCTTTTTCTCTACAGCGCGCCCCCAGGGCGCGCTGTTTTTTTGAAGCGTACCTCTCCATGCTCAGCACTCTCCTGATCGTCCAGCTCGCCGCCCTGGGTCTGACCACCGGATTCTTGGCCGGTCTGCTCGGCATCGGCGGCGGCATGCTGTTGGTGCCCTTCCTGACCTACCTGCTGGGCCTGCAGCAGGTGGCGCCCGGTCTGGCGGTCAAGATGGCCATTGCCACGTCCATGGCCACCATCATGTTCACCTCGATTTCCAGCGTGCGCGCCCACCACCGGCGCGGCGCGGTGCGCTGGGATCTGGTGTGGCGCCTCGCTCCGGGCATCGTCGCGGGCGGCATGCTGGCGAGCCTGGGGGTTTTTGCGCTGCTCAAAGGCTCGTTTCTGGCCCTGTTTTTCGGCCTGTTTGTCAGCTTCTCTGCATTCCAGATGTTTGTGGACCGCAAACCCGCCCCCACGCGGCAGATGCCCGGGGCCGGTGGCCAGGTGGCCGCGGGCGGCGTGATCGGCTTTCTGTCGGGGCTGGTGGGCGCGGGGGGCGGCTTTGTCAGCGTGCCGTTCATGGCCTGGTGCAATGTGCCCATCCACCACGCGGTGGCCACCAGCGCGGCACTGGGTTTTCCGATCGCGCTGTCGAACGTGGTGGGCTACGTGGTCGCGGGGCAGTCTGTGCCAGGGCTGCCGCCGGCGTCGTTCGGCTATGTCTGGCTGCCCGCGCTGGGGGTGATTGCATCGTGCAGCGTGTTGACAGCACCTTTGGGCGCACGGGCTGCGCACCGGCTGCCGGTCAAGCAGCTCAAGCGCGTTTTTGCGAGTTTGCTGCTGGGACTCGCCGCTTACATGCTCTGGAAAGGCCTCATGGCAGGCTGAGGGGCAACCCAGCCACCGCGTGGCCCTGCGGCAGCCCCTTCTTGAAGGCCGCAGCCTTGAGCAAATGCCCGAAATCGGCGGCAGTGACCGCGGGGGAGTACAAGAACCCCTGGTAGTGGTCGCACTGCAGTTGCTGCAGCACGGCTCTCTGCGCTTCGGTTTCCACGCCCTCGGCCACCACCTGCATGCGCAAGGCGCGCCCCATGTGGGCAATGGCGGTGACGATGGCCAGGTCGCCTTCGTCGTTCGGCAGACCGCGCACAAAGGACTGGTCCACCTTGAGCTTGCGGATGGGCAGCTTCTTGAGGTAGGCCAGACTCGAATACCCTGTGCCGAAATCGTCGATGGCCAGGGCCACGCCCAGCGCCGCAACGGCAGCCAGGCGCTGCGCCGCCTCTTGCGCGTCCTGCAGCAGGATCGACTCGGTCAGTTCCAGCTCCAGCAAGGATGGCGGCAGCGCATACAGGGCCAAGAGATGGGTCAGGCGCTCGACAAAGTCAGGCTGGCGGAACTCCAGCGCCGACACGTTGACCGACACCGGAAGCGGCGTGCCCGCATGCATCCAGCGCGCCGACTGCTGCACGGCCTGCGCCAGCACCCAGGCCCCCAGCGTGACGATGTAGCCCGACTCCTCGGCCAGCGGCACAAAGACGCCCGGCGAGATGGGCCCCAGCTCGGGATCGGTCCAGCGCAGCAGGGCCTCGGCGCCCACGATGCGGCCCGACTCCATGTGGATCTGTGGCTGGTAATGCACGGCCATGCACTGCCGGTCGAGCGCCTGGCGCATCGCATGCTCAAGCTTCATGCGCGAGAGCAGATTGGCATTCATCTGCGGCTGGTAGAAGCCGTAGTTTCCACGTCCACGCTCCTTGACGCGGTACATGGCACTGTCGGCATGCTTGATCAGGTCGTCGAGGCCATCGCCGTCTTGCGGGTACATCGCGACCCCCATGCTGCACTGGATCGAAAACCCCATGCCATCCAGCGTGAAAGGCCGGCGCATCTCATCGAGCATGCGCCGCGCGACCATCTCGGCCACGTCGGCATTGCCACCATGCAGGTAGACCAAAAACTCATCGCCACCGAGGCGGCACAGCATGTCCGCCTGGCGCAAGCAGGATTGCAGCCGGGCCGCGACCAGTTGCAAGACCCGGTCGCCAAACGCATGGCCCAGCGAGTCGTTGATGACCTTGAACCTGTCCAGGTCCAGAAACAGCACGGCAAAGCGTGCCGCTCCGGGCAGCGACGATCGCAGCACATCTTCCACGCGCCGCGACAGCAATAGCCGGTTGGGCAAGCCGGTCAGCACATCGCTGTAAGCGAGCTCATCGATGCGTTTTTGCGCGGCATGCTGCTCGGTGAGGTCGCGCATGAAGCCAATGCTTTGCTTCAGGCTCCCGCCTTCGCCGCGCAGCGGCACCCACGACAGGTGCACGGCGCAGCCCGCACCGCTGGCACGCGCAACCACCAGATCGCCACGCCAGACGCCGTCACCCTGCCACTGTGCCAGTGCCTGGGACAGCAGGCGTTCACCGTTCTCGCGGCCAAAGAGTGCAGCGACAGCGCTCCCCTGCAGCTGCTGCGCCCCACTCCCGAGCAGGCGCTCGCACGCCGGGTTGAGGCGCAGCAGACGGTGCATGTCGTCGGCGATGAAAATCGCATCGGGGCTGCAGTCGAACACCGTGGACGCCAGCCGCAGTCCCGCCTGCGCCTCGACCTCGTCCGTGATGTCCCGGAATGAATAGACCCGGCCCATGACGGTGCCGCGGTGCATTTGCGGCACACTGCGCCGCTCCAGCACCTGGCCGCTGCGCAGCAAGAGGATGTCGCTGCTGTGCTCTTGCGGCGCATGGGCGATGGCGCTCAAACGTTCCAGATAGACACTTGGGTCGAGCACGCCCTCGGCCATGAAAGCGTGCACGGCCGCATCGTTGCGCTGCACGAGCAGGCTCTGCGGCATGCCCCAGATGCAGGCCAGCCGCTGATTGAAGGCGCGCACACCGCCGGCCAGGTCGCACACCAGCATGCCGTCGGCAGCAGAGTCCAGGGTGGCCCGCAGCTGTGACAGCAAGCTCTCCAGCTCGCGCTCCGTGGCTTGCTGGGCACTGCAGTCGCGCATGGTCATGAGCAATGCCGCGCCAGGTTCAAGCATGGCGAACGCACCCACCTTGCGCTCCACGGACACCAGGGCTCCATCGGCGCGCAGCAGGCTGGAGAAAGAATGGATGCCCTGCGCCAGGACATGCGACGGTTCGGCCCAGAAACACTGGTCCTCAGGCGTTGCCGCCAGGCGCATGACCGAGATGCCTTTCAAATCGCCGCGCGGCATGCCCACCAGGCGCGCGGCGCTCAGGTTGGCAAAAAGAAGCGTGCGGGATGGCTCGTCCACCACCCAGACGGCCTCCTGCAAGCCGTCGAAAGCCGACTGCCACAGGGCATCGCGTGCCGTGGCACTCACAGATCCGCTCCGTGCGAACCCGTGTCCACGGCTCTGTCAAAGAAGTAGCAAATGCGCTCCCGCGGCGACAGATAGTCGAGCGCCGCACGTGGCAGTTGCGCGGGCTTGAGACTGCGTCGGATGCCCAGCTCGGGAACGCTTTCCAGATCGAGTACCGGCGCCTGGCCCTGGGGCACGCGCGGATCGTGCACCATCACCTTGGGACGCAGCGGGCGCGAGGAATTGACGGAAAGCACGATGGCAAACTGGTCGTTGACCAGTTGCACGATGGAGCCTGGTGGATACACCCCCATCATGCGGATGAAAGCCCCCAACGTGACTGCTTCGAATTGGCCCTTGAACTGCGCAAACAGCACCGACAGTGCTTCATGGGGCGTCAGCGCATCGGCCGCCCGCGCAGGGTTGCACAGGCCATCGTAGCGGTTCACCAGGGCCAGGATGCGCCCCGCCTTCCCCATGTCGTCGCCCAGCAGATGCAATGGGAAGCCGCTGCCATCGGCCATCTCGTGGTGCTGTGCGATGGCCGTCAGCACGGCGCTGGAGAAACCCATGCGCTGCGCCAAGGCCACCGACTTGCCCACATGCGACTGGTAAAGCGCCAGTTCGGCGGCAGACAGGATTTCGGGTGTCCAGACGCCCTTTTGGCGCAGGTGCATCTTGCCCAGGTCATGGAGCAGTGCCGCCAGCCCCAAATCCTGAAGCTCCTCAGCGGCCATGCCCTGCGCCTTGCCCAGCAGCAAACTGAGCACCATTACGTTGACCGGGTGCAATGCGCTGCGCTCACCCACCCCCTCAGAAAGGAGACGGATGACGGAATCGCCGCTGTGCAGCAGCGCATCAACACACTCTGATACCAATTCCCGACTGGTGTCGCGTGCATAGCTGATGTTGTCGGCAGCCGCAGCCACCAGCGCGCAGTAGCGCTGGGTCGCCACCATGAAACGCTGATCGCAGCGCGCGAGGCTTTGCCGGTACGCGCTCGGGCCGCTCGCCTGTGCCGAAGGGTCTACAGCGCCAGCGATGGGCGAGGACACCTGAGCTTCTGGCATTGCGTCGCCGCGTTCGAGGCCGGCGGAACCCGCTTTTTCTAAGACAGTCTCGTTCGGGAAAAGGTCGCCTTTTTCAGGAAAATACCGCACCTTCTCGAGCCCGAGGCTGCGAAGTGTATCGATCTGCGCTGAAGATGAAATCCGGAAACTGCTCACCGGAAAGGGATGGTGCATCCAGCCGATGTCAAGCTGGACAAACATGCCAACGCGCAGCTGAGCGGGATCGATAAGGAGGGAATTTTTCACTTCGGGGTGCCTGACGTCGAGGATTACACCCCACACGGTTTGGCCGCCATTATGGGTGTCATCTTGTAACGCTACCACAATGCGAGCATGCATTGTGCACGCCCTGCAGCCGCGCTAGCGGCACCACAGAGAAGGGCGATACACCAGGTCCATCCATAAAGCCCAGCTGGCCACGCCGCACAGCGCCATGCCCGCCAGCCGCGTGCCCCAGCTGGCGCGCGCGGCGTTAAGGCGCGCGCGCAGGCGCAGCCACAGCCAGGGGCCTGTCACCAGCCACACGCCGCTGCCGACGGCAAACAGCGCCATGGACAAAGCCCCCTGCAGGGCACCGCCACTGAGCGCGGCCACCAACAAAGCCGAATACAGCAAGCCACAAGGCATGAGCGCCCACGCGAACCCGGTCACGAACACCCCTCCGGGAGCGGCCACCACGGGGCGCACGCGCGCCCACACGGCGCGACCCGCGTCTTCCATCCACGCAGGCTGGCGCGCCTGCACCACCATCATCAGCCCCCAGGCCAGCATGGCGACGTGCAGCAGCGTCCAGACCGGGCGCAAGGCCATGGTCTGCTGCGTCATCCAGGCCAGGCTCTGCATCGCGATGGCCGCCACAGCCCCCGCGCTCGCATAGCCCGCCAAACGGCCACCATGGTAGGCCCACAGACGCCGGGCCTTCCCGCCCCTGCGCATCCACTGCAGCGGCTGCACGGTGCGCGGCTCGCTGGTCTGTGCCACATCCTCGCGGCCCATACCGGTCACCGCGCTGCAGGGGGCAGCACACATGGCAAGGCAGTGGGGCCCACCCACGAGCCCCATGACCAAGGCAGTCCAGGCGATAGAAGCAATCATGAACCCTAAATGATGCGCGAAAACCGCGCCCGGTTGCGGTCGGCCTGCAAGTACCTGTCAAACACGATGGCGATTCCGCGCACGAAGTACCAGCCCATGGGCGTCACCTCCACACCGTCGTCGCTCATGCGCACCAAACCCTGCCCGGCCATTTCCTGCAGCTGCTCCAGTTCAGCGGCAAAATACTGCCGGAAATCCAGCAGCCAGGCCTGCTCCATCGGCTCAAACAGGATTTCGCCCTGGCACATCAAGGCCATGATGGCAGCGCGCCGCACCAGATCGTCGCGCGAGAGCGCCAGGCCGCGCACGATCGGCAGCTTGCCCTGGTTGAGGCAGTCGTAATACTCATCGAGCGTCTTGGCGTTCTGGCTGTAAGTGGCGCCCACGCGGCCGATCGCGGAAACCCCCAAGGCGATCAGATCGCAGTCGGGCTGCGTGCTGTAGCCCTGGAAGTTGCGGTGCAGTCGCCCCTGGCGCTTGGCCACGGCCAGGGCATCTTCGGGCAACGCAAAATGGTCCATGCCCACATACACATAACCCGCCTGGCGGAAGGCTTCAAGCGAGCGCGACAGCATGGCCACCTTGGCCGACGCCATGGGCAGATCGGCCGAGATGATGCGGCGCTGCGGCTTGAAGCGCTCTGGCAGGTGCGCGTACGCGTACAGCGCAATGCGGTCGGGCCGCAGCTGCGCGACCTGCGCCAGCGTGCGGTCGAACGACTCCGGTGTCTGGCGCGGCAGGCCATAAATCAGGTCGACATTGACCGACTCGAAACCCAGGGCCCGGGCCTCCGCCACCAGCGCAAACACCTGCTCCGCAGGCTGGATGCGGTGCACGGCCTTCTGCACTTCCGCATCGAAGTCCTGCACACCGAAGCTCAGGCGGTTGAATCCCAACTCGGCCAGCAGCGCCAACCGGTCCGCGTCCACCGTGCGCGGATCGACCTCGATCGAATACTCGCCGCCCGGCGCAAACGTGAAGCTGCGCCGCAGCATGGCCATGAGTTCGCGCAGGCCCGCGTCGGACAAAAACGTGGGCGTGCCCCCGCCTAGGTGCAGCTGGCTGACCACCTGCCCCCCCCCGCAATGGGCCACATGCAAGTCGACCTCGCGGCTCAGGTAACGCAGGTAGACATCGGCACGCTCTGGGTGTTTGGTGATGATCTTGTTGCAGGCGCAGTAGTAGCACAGCGACTCGCAAAAGGGAATGTGCACATACAGCGAGAGCGGCAGCGCCTTGCCCGCAGCGCCGAGACGGCGTTGCTGCAAGGCAAGCACGTACTCATCTTCCCCAAACGCCTCGACAAAGCGGTCGGCCGTGGGATAAGAGGTGTAGCGCGGCCCGGGGACGTCAAACCGGGTGAGCAATTCGGGGGTAACAGCGGTCATGGAAAAAGCCTTCCTAGCGAACCAGCACACTGTGCAACACGGAAGCGCCCCTGTCCTTGACTTTGATCAAGGGTGTCTGCCGGGGTGGATGGTTCATAATTTGACCCATGTCAGACGCACCCTCCACCCGCACCGCCCTGGCGTCCCCAGCTTCGCCCTCCGACACTGCGCATGGGACGCACCACAGTGGCAGCATTCCCATCCAGGTGACGCCCCAAGCGCTCAAGGTGGTCTGCTCCAACTGCAACCTGCGCGAGCTGTGCATGCCCATGGGCTTGAACGATGCGCAGCTGCAGCGCATCGATGAAGTGGTGGCGACACGCCGCAAGGTCAAGCGCGGTGCCACGCTGTTTCGCAACGGCGAGGAGTTCACCTCGCTGTATGCAATCCGCACCGGGTTCTTCAAAACCTGCGTGGCCACCGAGGACGGGCGCGATCAGGTCACGGGCTTCCAGATGGCGGGCGAGATCATCGGCCTGGACGGCATCGTCAACGACCGGCACACCTGCGATGCCGTCGCCCTCGAAGACGCCGAGGTTTGCGTCATGCCTTTTGACCGCATTGAGGAGCTGTCGCGTGAAGTGACTGCGCTGCAAAGCCATGTACACAAGATCATGAGCCGCGAAATCGTGCGCGAGCACGGCGTGATGCTGCTGCTGGGCAGCATGCGCGCGGAAGAGCGCCTGGCCGCTTTCCTGCTCAACCTGGTGCAGCGCCTGCACACGCGCGGCTTCTCGCAGTCCGAGCTGGTGTTGCGCATGACGCGCGAGGAAATCGGCAGTTACCTGGGCCTCAAGCTCGAGACCGTGAGCCGCACCTTCTCCAAATTCGTCGAGGAAGGCACCATGGAAGTCAAGCAGCGCCATGTGCGCATCATCGACCCCGATGCGCTCAGGCGCCTTGTCAATCCGCAAAACTGCGGCTGATGAGCGCCTGCGCTGCGCTTATGCAAGACTGCAACAAGGCGACGCAAAAAAAGCCCCTGTCCGCTTGGAAAGGCGTTTTTTTCCCAGTAGCATCACCGGGCCAGTGGAGAAGCAGGTTTTCGCTGGTTCAATGACCACCCTAAAAAGGAAAACCCAACATGGCAACTGCAAAAAAAGCCCCGGCCCAGGCCGCCGCTGCTGACAAGGCCGCCGCTCCCGCCAAGAAGCGCACCCCCAACGCAGCCTTCATGAAGGCCCTGACGCCCAGCCCCGCCCTCGCCGCCGTGGTCGGCAATGCGCCGCTGCCGCGCACCGAAATCATCAGCAAGCTGTGGGTCTACATCAAGGCGCACAACCTGCAGGACGCCGCCAACAAGCGCATGATCAATGCCGACGCCAAGCTCAAGGAAGTCTTTGGCAAGCCCCAGGTGTCGATGTTCGAGATGGCCGGCCTGATCGGCAAGCACGTGAAGTAAGTCAGGCAGCTGCACTTTTTCTTCCAAGCCGGCTTAGGCCGGCTTTTTTTCGCCTGTGCTTCCGGTCCGCTGT
The DNA here is from genome assembly GCF_012931925.1 of Acidovorax sp. SRB_24. Classification (NCBI taxonomy): domain Bacteria; kingdom Pseudomonadati; phylum Pseudomonadota; class Betaproteobacteria; order Burkholderiales; family Comamonadaceae; genus Acidovorax; species Acidovorax sp. SRB_24. The sequence goes on along the minus strand of NZ_MWOM01000011.1, from coordinate 6,381 downwards.
GGTTTTTGCGACCAATGCGAATGAGAATGCATTTCATTTGATTTATCATGGCGTGCTTGTCGAAGCACAGCCAGTTTCCCAGCCACTGCCTCGCGTTCCCTGCTGACACCCTTGCGGTGTCGGTTGTATTTTCAAACCCGACGGAGGCCAGATTGGCACAACCACGCGCACAGCGCCGCAACCCCGCACTGCATTCCCCGCAGCCCCCCGCCCCCCTTTCCGCAGCGTCGCCTGCCGACAAGGCCATGCTGCCCCTGGGCGCACTGATGCTGGCCGCGTCCGTGGGCAGCTGGGCGCAAACCACCGAGACCGCCACGCCCACTCTCTCGACCGTCACCGTGCACGGCAGCGCCGAGATCCAAAGCAAGGACACGCTGCGCGCCAAGAAGACCACCGTGGGCAAGGGCAACCAGGACATCCGCGACATCCCCCAGTCCGTGACGGTGTTCACCGAAAAGCTGATGAACGACCGCAACCAGGACGACTTCCGCGACGTTCTGCGCACCACGGCGGGCGTCACGTTCCAGGCGGGCGAGACCGGCGAGGAAGACGTGCGCCTGCGCGGCTTCTCGCTGGGCCAGGCCGGTGACATCTACACCGATGGCATGAAGGACGCACCGCTGTACGAACGCGACACCTTCAACCTCGACCGCGTCGAGGTGCTCAAGGGTTCGGCCTCCATGCTGTTTGGCAAGGGCTCGACCGGCGGCGTGGTCAACCAAGTCAACAAGGCGCCGCTCCTGATCGACCAACACGAAGCCTCGTACACCCTGGGCACGGGCAAAGAGCACCGCCTCACGGGCGACTTCAACTGGAAGACCGGCGAGAACGCAGCGCTGCGCCTCAATGCCATGGTGCACAGCGCCGACAATTTCGGCGCCAAGCAGGACAAGCGCGGCATTGCGCCCACCTTCAGCTGGGGCATCGGCACGCGCGACGAGTTCTCGGTCGGTCTGTACTACCTGGATGTCCAGGGCCGCCCCAACTACAACCACCCGTGGATCAGCGACAACGGCAAGATCGTGCCCACCTTGCCGGCCAGGAACTACTACGGCCTGGCCAGCGACCACCTCAACACCTCGTCGCAGTACCTGACCCTGGGCCACATCCACCGCTTCGGCGACGGCGGCGAACTGCAGACGCGCCTGCGCCACGGCCAATACGAGCGCGACCTGCTGGCCAGCGCGATCCGCTTTGGCTCGCCCATCACGTCGCTCGACCAGATCAACGCCAGCACGCCGCTGACGCGCGCATCCAAGGGCCGCATCGGCGAAAGCACGATGACGCAGATCCAGAGCGACTACACGAATTCGTTCCACTGGGGCGGCAAGAAGCACGACATCCTGGCCGGCGTCGACTACTACCACGACGACGCCCACCGCAACTCCAGCTATGCCAACCCGGCCGGTAATTCATCGGCCACCAACGGTCTGGGCACTTTCGTCGGCACGCCCAACAACGGCGCGTCGGCGCCCGATGCGCGCGCGCCAGTGGCCTTCAACACCTTCAAGGCCCAGAACATCGGCCTGTACGTGCAGGACACGATGGCGCTGACCTCCACCGTCAAGCTGGTCGGCGGCCTGCGCTACGACCAGTTCAAGGCCTCGTACCGCAACGCCAGCGGCGCCTTGAGCGACGAAACCTCCGACGGCCTGTGGAGCCCGCGCGTGGGTGCGCTGTTCCAGCCCAACGAGCTGGACTCCTACTACCTGTCCTATGGCTCCTCGTTCAACACCTCGGCGGACACCTACCAGTTCGGCAACGTGAGTGCCAGCACCGGATCGCTGGCCGACACGCCACCTGAAAAAAGTCGCAACATCGAGATCGGCGGCAAATGGGAGCTGTTCGAGCGCCGTGCGCTGCTGGGGGTGGCCGCGTTCTACAGCGAAAAATTCAACGAGCGCAACACCGACCCCGACAACCCGGGCTACCTGCTGTCGGGCAAGCGCCACGCCGCTGGTACGGAGTTCAACTTGGCAGGCCGCATCACGCCGAAGTGGGACATCTTCCTGAACCACACCTGGATTCCCAACGCCAAGATCGACAGGAGCACCACGCCCCTGGCGGCCAACGGCGGCGGCGCGCAGGTGCAAGGCGACCGCCCGGGCCTGACCCCCAAGCACAGCGGCAGCATCTGGAGCACCTATGTCCTGACACCGCAATTGCGCGTGGGTGCCGGCCTGACCTACCGTGGCAAGCAAAACCCCGAGGGTGCGCGCAACCTGGCGGCGAGCGGCTTTGCCACGGCCGACGCCATGGTCGAGTACAGCTTCGACGACAAGACCACGCTCAAGCTCAACGTCAGCAACCTGACCAACAAGCTCTACGCCGACACGCTGTACCGCGGCTTCTACGCCCCGGGCACTGCGCGTTCGGTCCAGCTGACGCTCAAGACGCGCTTCTAAACCCTGCCCCCACCTGTTGCGGACCCACCATGTTCTTGCACCTCAAAAACATTCTCACCCCCGAAGAGGTCCAGACCGCCCGCGCCCTGCTGGGCGCCGATGCGCCCTGGGTCGATGGCCGCAGCAGCGCCGGAGGCCAGGCCCTGACGCAGAAACGCAACGAGCAACTGGCGCAAGACAGCGCGCCATCACACGAGCTGCGCGCGCTGGTGCTGGCGGCGCTGCAGCGCGACGCGCTGTTCTTTTCCGCCGCGCTGCCCAAGAAGATCTTCAACCCGCTGTTCAACCGCTACAGCGGCGAGAGCAATTTCTACGGCGCCCATGTCGATGGCGCCGTGCTGCGCTCCAAGGCGCCCGAGCAATGGGTGCGCAGCGACATTTCCTGCACCCTGTTCCTGGCCGGGACCGAGGAATACGAGGGCGGCGAACTGCGCATCCAGGAGGCGCACAGCGAGCGCCACGTCAAGCTGCCGGCCGGCGACATGGTGCTCTACCCCAGCTCGACCGTGCACCAGGTCGCGCCCGTCACGCGCGGCGCGCGCATCGCCAGCTTCTTCTGGATCGAGAGCATGGTGCGCTCGACCGAGCAGCGCCTGCTGCTGTGGAACATGGACATGGACTTGCTCAAGCTGCGCAGCCGCGTCGGCGACAGCGACCCCGCCGTGGTCGGCCTGACGGGCACGTACCACAACCTGCTGCGCATGTGGGCCGATGCCTGAGGCCAGCCCCGCACGGCGCGTGCTACCCAGGAAACCTAAAACGATAGCTACCAGCGCTTGCCCATATTGGGCTGGAGCCCATTTTGACCACAAAACCCGTCCCCTCCCTGCAGCGGCACGCCGTGCCCCCCGGCACCGCCAGCCTGGCCGACCATGAGCGGCTGGCGCGCCAGTGCCTCGACGACAACGCCTGGGCCTACTTCAGCGGCGGCGCGGCCGACGAGATCACGCTCGCCGCCAACCACAGCGCCTGGGACCGGATCACATTGCAGCCGCGCGTGCTGCGCGCGCTGGCCGGCGGCCACACGCGCACCACGCTGCTGGGCCGCACGCTGGCGCACCCGATCCTGCTGGCCCCCATCGCGTTCCAGCGCATGGCGCACCCCGATGGCGAACTGGCCAGCGCCTATGCCGCAGCTGCCCTGGGCGCGGGCCTGGTGCTCAGCACGCAGTCGAGCACCCCGGTCGAGGCAGTGGCGCAGGCCATGCAGGGCGATCCGGCCAGCGGCCCGCTGTGGTTCCAGCTGTACCTGCAGCACGACCGGGGCTTCACGCGCGAGCTGGTGCAGCGCGCCGAAGCCGCCGGCTGCGACGCCCTGGTGCTGACGGTGGATGCGCCCACCAGCGGCGCGCGCGACCGCGAACGGCGCGCGGGCTTTCGCTTGCCGGCCGGCATCTCGGCCGTGCACCTGGCCGGCCTGGCGCCCCCGCCAGCGCGCCTGCTGTCCCCGGGGCAAAGTCCCCTGTTCGATGGCCTGCTGCACCACGCCCCGACCTGGGCCGATGTGCAGTGGCTGCAATCGGTCACGCGCCTGCCGGTGCTGCTCAAGGGCGTGCTGCACCCCGACGATGCGCGCCAGGCCGCGGCGCTGGGCGTGGCCGGCCTGATCGTCTCCAACCACGGCGGCCGCACGCTCGACACCGCGCCCGCCACGGCCCATGCCCTGCCGCGCGTGGCGCAGGCCGTGCAGGGCGCGCTGCCGCTGCTGGTGGACGGCGGCATCCGCCGCGGCACCGACGTGCTTAAGGCGCTGGCGCTCGGCGCCAGCGCCGTGCTGCTCGGGCGCCCGGCCGTCTATGGCCTGGCGCACGCGGGCGCCGCCGGCGTCGCGCATGTGCTGCGGCTGCTGCGCGACGAGCTGGAAATCGCCATGGCATTGACCGGCTGCGCCACCCTGGAGCGGGTCACGCCGGCCCTGTTGGACCTGCCCGCCCTGCAAACTTTTACACCACGGTGTGCGCGGGGTGATTACTAATGCGACAGATTCTCATTTATAATTCATCCATTCTTTCAACCGCCAGCCATCTATTGCCTGCCCGCCATGATCGTCTGTGTCTGCCGCCGTGTTTCCGACCGCGAAATTGCCCGCCATGCCCGCGCAGGCATGGGTTTTGACGAAATTCAGTTCGAGCTGGGCGTGGCCACCCAGTGCGGCCAATGCGAGGGCTGCGCGCGCGATGTGGTGGCCCAGTGCCATGCCATGCACCCCGTGGCGGCGCTGCACAATGAGGCGGCTGCGCCGCCTTCGTGTGCCTGCGCGGTCTGAGTTGCGCCATGTTTCTCGTCGTCGTCCTTGCCGCCAGTGCGTTGCTGGTGGCGCTTGCAGCGTGGTGGATTTTGCTTCCATAATCTCAGTCAAATTGGCCTCTAGCCCAATGCCATAAAGCGCTGGCAGCTATCCTTTTTATGTCTCAATTTGACCGTTGCACCTCCACCGGAGGCCTGGGCCGCAATGCGGTGGTGGCCGGTGGGGTCGTGCTGGCCCATGCGGCAGCCCTGTGGGCGCTGCAGTCGGGCCTGGCGCGCCACAGTCCCGAAATCATCGTGCCTGCCGAGGTGATCGCCGAGTTCGTCGCGCCTCCCGTGCCCGAAGTGCGGCAGCCGCCCACGCCACCAGCCCTACCAGCCCCGCCCACACCGCGCCCGGCCGTCGCGAAGAAGCCTACCCCCCGGCCCGCACCGGCGCCACTGGCCGTGGCCGACCCCGCATCCCATGCACCACCGGTTTCGGCACCCGAGCCCACGCCCGATCCAGTTCCCGCCCCGGCGGCTCCAACGGCCCCGGTGGCGCCTGTCGCAGCGCCGGCGCCCGCACCCGCCGCGCCGCCGCGAATCGAGCTGCCGTCGAGCAATGCGGCCTACCTGAACAACCCGGCCCCGAGCTACCCTGCCATCAGCAAGCGCATGGGTGAGCAGGGCAAGGTGCTGCTGCGCGTCTTCATCGACGAACAGGGCCGGCCGCAGAAGGTCGAAGTCAAGCAATCGAGCGGCTACGACCGGCTCGACCGCCAAGCCCAGGACGCCGTGGTGCGCTGGCGCTTCGTGCCGGGCAAACGGGGCGGCGTGCCCGAAGCCATGTGGAACCTGGTGCCCATCAATTTTGTTCTCGAATAATTTTCAGGAGTTTTCATGGAATCGCAATTTGGCATCGCCAACGTCTGGACCCAGGGTGACTTCGTCACGCGCTTTGTCGCCGTGCTGCTGCTGGCGATGTCGCTGGCCTCGTGGATCGTCATCCTCGTCAAGGCGCTGGACATCATCCAATTCAAGAAGTACGCCCGCGCGGCGCAGAGCTTCTGGCACAGCGAAGACTTTGCGGCCGGCCTGGGCAAGCTCGGCGCCGACCCCGGCAACCCGTTTCGCCAGCTGGCGCTGGAAGGGCGCGAAGCCACGGCCCACCACCGCAACACCAAAGGCCAGCTGCACGACAGCCTGGACGTGAGCGACTGGGTCACGGGCTGCCTGCGCAACTGCATCGACGAATTCACCGCGCGCCTGCAGTCGGGCCTGGCGATTCTGGCGTCGGTCGGCTCCACGGCGCCGTTCATCGGACTGTTCGGCACGGTGTGGGGCATCTACCACGCGCTGCTGGCCATCGGCACCTCGGGCCAGTCGACCATCGACAAGGTGGCCGGCCCGATCGGCGAGGCGCTGATCATGACCGCCCTGGGCCTGGCCGTGGCCATCCCCGCCGTGCTCGGCTACAACGCGCTGGTGCGCGGCAACAAGTCGGTGCTGATCCGCATGAACAGCTTTGCGCACGACCTGCATGCCTACTTCGTCACCGGCGCGCGCGTTTCTTCCAGCGGCGAAGCCGCCAGGGTGCTGCCGCTCAAGAAAGGGGCCTGAGCATGGCCTTCGGAACCCAGGACGAAGCCGACGAGGTGATGAACGAGATCAACATGACGCCGCTGGTCGACGTGATGCTGGTGCTGCTCATCATCTTCATCATCACCGTGCCGGTCATGAAACACGC
>NZ_MWOM01000025.1:40215-58109 GCF_012931925.1 Acidovorax sp. SRB_24 | reverse complement strand
GTCCGGTGCCGGCGTGTCGCCGGCCCTGGCCGCGGCGCTGGAGGCCAACCGCGCCTCCCCCGCACCGGTGCCGCGCCCGGCCGGCCTGGGCGCCTTGCTGACCGCGCTCGTCGGCGGCCTGCTCGGCGGCCTCATGCTCAACCTCATGCCCTGCGTGTTCCCGGTGCTGGCGATCAAGGTGATCGGTTTTGCCCGGCACGGCGGCAACCGGCGCGTGCACCGGCAGGCGGGGCTGGCCTACACCGCGGGCGTGGTGCTGTCGTTCCTCGCGCTGGGCGGCCTGCTGCTGGGCCTGCGCGCGGCCGGCGAGCAGCTCGGCTGGGGCTTTCAGCTGCAGTCGCCCGCCGTGGTGGCGGCGCTGGCCGCGCTGTTCACCGTGATCGGCCTGAACCTGGCGGGCGTGTTCGAGTTCGGCCAGTTCGCCCCCGGGCGCCTGGCGACGCTGCAGGCCCGCCACCCGGCGGCCGACGCCTTCCTGTCGGGCATGCTGGCCGTGGCCATCGCCTCGCCCTGCACGGCGCCGTTCATGGGCGCCTCGCTCGGTTTCGCGATCGACATGCCGGTGGCGCAGGCACTGCTGGTGTTTGCCGCCCTCGGCGTCGGCATGGCCCTGCCTTATCTGGCCGCCAGCTGGATGCCGGCCGTCGCCGGCTGGCTGCCGCGCCCCGGCGCGTGGATGGACACGTTCCGCCGCGGCATGGCCTTTCCGATGTTTGCCACCGTCGCCTGGCTGGTCTGGGTGCTGGGCCAGCAAAGCGGCATCGACGGCGCCGGCGCGCTGCTGGCGCTGCTGGTGGCGGGCAGCGCCGTCGTCTGGGCGCTCACGCTGCGCGGGCGCACGCGCTGGGTGGTTGCGTCTGTTTTGATCGCTGTCGGCGCATGGCTGGCCAGCGCCATCGGCCCCCATGTCACCAAACCGGCGGAGATCGGCACGCTCGCCGCCGCGCCGGCGGCGGCTGGCCAGGGCTGGCAGCCCTGGTCGGCCGAGCGCGTGGCCGAGCTGCAGGCGGCCGGGCGGCCCGTGTTCGTCGACTTCACCGCGGCCTGGTGCGTGACCTGCCAGTACAACAAGCGCACGACGCTGGCCAACGCCGAGGTGCAGGCCGACTTTGCGGCGCGCAACGTGGCGCTGCTGCGCGCCGACTGGACGCGCCGCGACCCGGCCATCACCGCCGCGCTGGCGCAGCTGGGGCGCAGCGGCGTGCCGGTCTACGTGCTGCACGCGCCCGGCAAGGCGCCCGTGGTGATGACGGAAATCCTCAGCGCCGCCGAGGTGCGCGATGCACTGGCCGCGCTCTGACCCGCTCCATCCCACCCTCGCCATGCCCCACGACAACACCTCCATCGCCGCCCTCCTGCGCAGCTGCCGCACCATCGCCGTGGTCGGCCTCTCGCCCCGGCCCGAGCGCGACAGCCACCACGTGGCCGAGTACCTGCAGCAGCAGGGTTACCGCATCGTGCCGGTGAACCCGATGGCTGCAGGGCAGAGCATCCTCGGTGAGCCGTGCTGGCCCAGCCTGACCGAGGCGACGCGCCACCACCGCATCGACCTCGTGGACGTGTTCCGCAACAGCGCCGAGGTGCCGCCGATTGCCGGCGAAGCCATTGCCGTGGGCGCCCGCGCGCTGTGGCTGCAGCTGGGCGTGCGCCACGACGCCGCCGCGGCGCACGCCCGCGCCGCCGGCCTGCAGGTGGTGCAGGACCGCTGCACGCTGGTCGAGCACCAGCGCCTGGTGGCCCAGGGAGCCCTGCCCGGCGCTTCCGAGCCGGGCTGAGCGCGCGCGTGGGCGACAATTGGGCCCATGAGCTTCGCACCCTTGACCAATGACACCTTCCTGCGCGCCTGCCGGCGCCAGGCCACCGACTACACCCCGCTGTGGCTGATGCGCCAGGCCGGCCGCTACCTGCCCGAATACAAGGCCACGCGCGCGCGCGCCGGCAGCTTCATGGGGCTGGCCACGAACGTGGACTACGCGACCGAGGTGACGCTGCAGCCGCTGGAGCGCTTCCCGCTCGATGCCGCCATCCTGTTTTCCGACATCCTCACGGTGCCCGACGCCATGGGCCTGGGCCTGACCTTTGCCGAGGGCGAGGGCCCGCGCTTTGCGCGCACCGTGCGCACCGAGGCCGACGTGGCCCAGTTGGCAGTGCCCGACATGGACAAGCTGCGCTATGTCTTCAACGCCGTCACTTCGATCCGCAAGGCGCTGCACGGCCGCGTGCCGCTGATCGGTTTTTCGGGCAGCCCCTGGACGCTGGCCTGCTACATGGTCGAGGGCAAGGGCAGCGACGACTACCGCACGGTCAAGAGCCTGATGTACAGCCGCCCCGACCTGATGCACCGCATCCTGGCGGTCAACGCCGACGCCGTGGCGCAGTACCTCAACGCGCAGATCGATGCCGGCGCCCAGGCCGTGATGGTGTTCGACAGCTGGGGCGGCGTGCTGGCCGACGGCGCCTTCCAGGAATTCAGCCTGGAGTACACCCGGCGCGTGCTGGCGCAATTGAAGCGCACCGGCCCCGACGGCCAGGACGTGCCGCGCATCGTCTTCACCAAGGGCGGCGCGCTGTGGCTCGACGACATGAACGCCCTGGACTGCGAGGTGCTGGGCCTGGACTGGACCGCCAACCTGGCCAAGGCGCGCGCCCTGGTCGGTGGCGACGTGGGCGGCCCCGGCAAGGCGCTGCAGGGCAACATCGACCCCAACGTGCTGTTCGCACCGCCCGAGCAGATCGCCGTGCAGGTGCGCAAGGTGCTCGAGAGCTTTGGCACACCGCACACCGACCGCACCCGCACCGGCCCGACGCACATCTTCAACCTCGGCCACGGCATCAGCCAGTTCACCCCGCCCGAGCACGTCAGCGCGCTGGTCGAGGCCGTGCACAGCCAGTCGCGCGCCATGCGCCAGGACTGACGGCGGGCGCCGTGCTGTCGAGTTATGCACAAAAACGCCGTGCCCCCCTGCCACGCCAGGACGGGGCACAGCGGCGGGGCGTCCCGCGCGCACAGCGCTGCAGTGCCCGTAAGTCCTTGATTTATATAGAGCTCTGCGATTGCCTGTTGCGCAGGCAAAATGGGCACAGGCCGCGCCGCTGCGGCTTCGCCGGCCCGCGGCACGGGGATATCAACAAAGTTATCCACAGAAACTCTGGACAACCCCTGAAACCCCAAGCGGGCCAAGCACTTGCGTGGAACTTTGAAAAAATCCCGCAGGTTCGGCCCGTGCGCCGAAAAGGGCTGTGCGACTTATGCACACCCGGCTTCCATGGAACGCCGCAGGCAGCGGCAGCGATTGGCAAATGCAATAAACACGGAAAAGTCATTGATTTTTAATGGTTTTTCCCAATTTCTCTTTGCCCATGGATGCCCTACCGAGCCGCTTCGCGGCGCCCACACCTGAAAGATCCGCGACGATGTCAACAAAGTTATCCACAGAAATGGTGAGCGCTGTGCCAAAACGCACGGAATCAGGGACTTAGCCCGCTCTCGCATCTCCCCGGCCCCGCGCCCTGCCGCCTTGACCACCTCCTGCCCTGCCCCTTCCGCCACCGTCCTGGTCGCCGTGCACACGCCGGCGCACAGCGCGCTGGGTAATCTGCTCAGCTACGCCAGTGCGCAGCCGCTGGCGCCGGGCACGCTGGTGCGCGTGCCGCTGGGCCAGCGCGAGGTGCTGGGCGTGGTGTGGGAGGGCACGGCCGAACTGCCGCCCGGCATGGCGGCGCGCCCCGTCGCCGGGGTGCTCGACGGCATTGCGCCGCTCGACGCCCACTGGCGCCGCCTGGTGGCCTTTGCCGCGCGCTACTACCAGCGCAGCCTGGGCGAGATCGCCCTGTCGTCCCTGCCGCCGCAGCTGCGCGACCTCGATGCCGCGCAGCTGGCGCGGCGCCTGCGCCGGCCTGCCGCCCCGCAGGCGGGCGCTGACGCGATCGATTTGGTGGCCCTGAGCGCAGAGCAGGAAAGCGCCAGGGCCCAAATTGCCTCGCAACCCGGCCCCTTCTTGCTGTTCGGCAGCACCGGCAGCGGCAAGACCGAGGTCTACCTGCGCTGCGTGCAGGAGGCCCTGGCAGCCGCGCCCGTCAACGGCGTGCCGCCCCAGGCGCTGGTCATGGTGCCCGAGATCAACCTCACGCCCCAGCTCGAAGAGCGCTTCACCGCGCGCTTTGGCGCCGCCAGCGTGGTCTCGCTGCACAGCGGCATGACGAACCCCCAGCGCCTCAAGAGCTGGCTGGCCGCGCACAGCGGGCAGGCGCGCATCGTGCTGGGCACGCGCATGGCGGTGTTTGCGTCCATGCCCGGCCTCAGGCTCATCGTCGTCGACGAAGAGCACGACGCGAGCTACAAGCAGCAGGAAGGCGCGCGCTATTCCGCCCGCGACCTGGCCATCTGGCGCGCGCGCGAGCAGCGCGCCAAGGTCATCCTCGGCTCGGCCACACCGTCGTTCGAGAGCTGGCACGCCAGCCGCCCGGCCACCGACGGGGACGCCGGCGGGCGCTACCTGCGCCTGCACATGCCGAGTCGTATAGGTTCAGGCATCGGTGCCGGCACCGGTGCCGAGGCCGGCGCGCTGCCGGTGCTGCGCGTGGTCAACATGAAGCAGCAGCCGCGGCGCACGGTGTTCTCGGCGCCGCTGCTGGCCGCGCTGCAGCAGCGCGTGGAGCGCGGCGAGCAGTGCCTGGTCCTGCTCAACCGGCGCGGCTACGCCCCGGTGCTGCACTGCGCCGACTGCGACTGGAAGAGCGACTGCCCGCACTGCAGCGCGCACCAGGTGTTCCACAAGGTCGACCGCACACTGCGCTGCCACCACTGCGGCCACACCGTGCGCGTGCCGCGCGCCTGCCCCGGCTGCGGCAGTCCCGACATCGCGGCCATCGGCCACGGCACCGAGCAGCTCGAAGAGCAGCTCTCGGCCCTGCTGGCCGGCGTGCGGCGCCGCGACGGCGCGCCCGCGCGCGTGGCGCGCATCGACGCCGACACCACCCGGCTCAAGGGCGCGCTCCAGGCGCAGCTGGCGCAGGTGCACTCGGGCGAGATCGACGTGCTGGTCGGCACGCAAATGGTCGCCAAGGGCCACGACTTTCGCCGCATCACGCTGGTGGCCGCCGTGCAGCCCGACGGCGCGCTGTTCTCGAGCGACTTCCGCGCGCCCGAGCGCCTGTTTGCGCTGCTGATGCAGGCCAGCGGCCGCGCCGGGCGCGACGCGCACTACGTCGCCACCCAAGGCAGCCGCAGCGAGATGTGGCTGCAGACCTTCCACCCCGAGCACGCCATCGTCGCCGCGCTGCGCCAGCACGACTACCCGGCCTTTGCCGCACAGCAGCTGCAGGAGCGCTGCGACGCCGCCATGCCGCCATTCGCCTTCCAGGCCCTGGTGCGCGCCGACGCGCGCACGCAGCAGGTAGCGCAGGGCTTTCTGCAGGCCGCCAGCGAAGCGGCCGGCCAGCAGGCGCTGCCCGGCCTGGAGCACGTCACGCTGTACCCGCCCGTGCCGCTCACCGTCCAGCGCGTGGCCAATGTCGAGCGCGCGCAAATGCTGCTCGAATCGCCCTCCCGCACCGCCCTGCAGCGCTTCCTGGCCGCCTGGCAGCCCGTGCTGCACGCCACGCGCAGCCAGCCCGAACACAAGGGGCTGGTGCGCTGGCTGGTGGATGTGGACCCGTTGGCGATTTGAGGTGTTTCAGGGCTCTGGCGCTTGCTGCGCCAGCGTTTGCAGCTATCGAATTTGAAGGCGCACCCAGGCACTGAAGCGAGGCCGCGGCGTGGCTTGGGTGGAACCCCATCGGCAGCCGGAGGGCTTGGATGCTGGACTGGCCCGGACCACCGCGGTCGCTTTTCGGCACCCTCCGAAAATCACTTGATAAAGCGCACCTGGGCGTTGATGCGTTCCAGAATGGGTTTCTTCTTTTGGTTGAAGACCGCCTTGTTTTCTTCGATCAGGTTCTTGCCTTTGGTGTCAATCGAGATGATCAATGGGCCGAACTCCTTCACGCGATTGACCCACAGCGTCTCGGGCATCCCGAGGTCTTTCCATTCGGCGGCTTCGATTTTCTCCACCTGGGTCGCCGCCAGTACAGCGCACCCCCCGGGGAAGATGGCGTGAACCGCCTTGTTCTCGACGCAGCCCTCCTGGGTTTCCGCCCCCATGCCGCCCTTGCCCACGATCAGCTTCACCCCGGTTTGCCGGATGAATTCCTTCTCGAATTTTTCCATGCGCATGCTGGTGGTCGGACCGATCGAGACCATCTCGTACTCGCCGTCTTCTTTCTGGCGAACGATCGGCCCGGCGTGGAATATGGCGCCGCCCTGGAGGTCCACAGGCAGTTCGCGGCCCAGCTCGATCAGGCGGCGGTGCGCCACATCGCGGCAGGTGACCAGGGTGCCGGTCAGGTAGACAACGTCACCGATATTCAGCGCTTCGAGGTCTTCGTCCTTGATGGGAGTGGTGAGAATTTTTTTCACAGCTTGAATCCTTCGTGCGAAATGACCTCGTAAGACAGGTCGGCATGGATCTTGACCTTGCCGCGGCGGTGCGCCCAGCACCCGGTGGACACCGCCACGCCGATGGTGGAGGGGTGGCGGGCCGAGGACTCGATGTTCACGCCCATCACGCTGGCGTTGCCCGTCAGGCCCTGCGGACCCAGGCCCAGTTCGTTCAAGCCCTCGGTCATCAACTCCTCCATGAGGGCGGCGTTGTCATTGCTGTGGCGAGAGTTCACAGGGCGCAAGATGGCCTTTTTCGACAGGCGTGCCGCGGTTTCGGCCGAGGTCGATACGCCCACGCCCACCAGTAGTGGCGGGCAGGCGTTGACGCCGCGCGACGTAATGACGTCAAACACGAACTCGGCCACCCCCTCATAACCCTGGCCCGGCATCAGCACCTTGGCTGCGCCCGGCAGCGTGCAGCCGCCACCGGCCATGTAGACGTCGATGGTGACGCTGTCCTCGTTGGGGACGATTTCCCAGTCCAGCCACGGGATCTTGGTGCCGGTGTTGGTGCCGGTGTTCTTCTCGACAAACGTCTCCACCGCGTTGTGGCGCAGTGGGCCATCTTTGGTCGCTCCTTCGGTGGCTCCGAGCAGGATGCTCTCGAGCTCCCCGAGCAGGGGGAAATTCGCACCGGCCGTGAGGAAATACTGGATGACGCCGGTGTCCTGGCAGCTGGGGCGGTCCAGCTTGTCGGCGGCCTCCTGGTTCAGGCGCATCGATTCGTAAACTTCCTTGGCCAGGAAGTTCACCTCCTTCTCGCGGAGCTCACCCAGTTTCTGGGTCACATCGGTGGGGAGCCGCTTACCGATGTACGACGTGAACTTCGCCATCAGGTGGGTCAGCTCTGCTACTGCTGCTTGCTTGTCCATGGAACTCTCCTGGTATGGGTGTCTTGACTCAGTCCAGGGTGACCTTGCCCGCCTTGACCAGCTGGGCAAATTTTTCGGTCTCTTCCTTGATCTGCCGGGCCATCTCTTCGGGCTGGTTGCCCACGGGCTCTGCGCCGATGTCCTGCATCTGCTTCGCGAACTCCGGCGACTGGATGATCCTGACCACCTCTGTGTTCAGCCGGGCCACGACGCTCTTGGGCGTTGCGGCCGGCGCCAGCAAGCCAAACCACGTGCCAATCGCGATGTGGGGAATGCCCGCTTCCTGCAAGGTGGGCACGTTGGGCAGCGTGGAAGAGCGTTTGGCGGTGGTCACCGCCAGCGCTTTGAGCTTGCCTTCCTTGATGAACGGAAGGACCGGCGTGATGGTGTCAAACGACATGTCCACCTGCCCCCCGAGCAGATCGGTGGTCAAAGGGGCGCTGCCCTTGTAGGGGACGTGCAGGATCTTCGCGCCGGTCTCGATCTGGAACTGGGTGCCGATCATGTGCTGCGCTGTGCCGTTGCCGTTCGAGCCATAGGAAAGCTTCTCTGCAGCAGCCCTGCCCGCGGCCACGAGATCGTTCACGCTGTTGTAGGGTGCTTTGGCACTCACCACCAGGACGTTGGGCACCATCGCAACGGTCGCGATGGGAGCGAAGTCTTTTTCAAAGCTGTACTGCAGGTTCTTGTAGACGCTGGTCGCAACGGTGTGGTGCACCGCGCCCATCAGCAAGGTGTGCCCGTCGGCGGGGGCCTTGGCCACCAGCGCAGCGCCCAAGGTGGCTCCCGCGCCGGGCCGGTTGTCGACGACGACGGGCTGGCCTATGGCAGCGGACAACCGTGTCGAAACGGCACGCGCCAGGACATCGGTGGTGCCTCCTGCGGGGAAGGGAACCACAATGGTGACGGTCTTGCCCGGCCAGGATTGCGCCGCGGCCAGTCCAGCCATGCCGCACAGAACGGCCGCTGCCAGAAGGGGTGGGGTGAACTTGCGAGCCATGTTGTCTCCTTGGTTTTTTTTTGGATTTCGTCAACCTGCCGGTATCGGATGACTTTTACTTTAGGGCATCGCAAATTTAAAATTCAGCCTGAATTTCAATTTATTGTTAACCTGAAATCAACATTCATGGCCAGGCTCATCCACCCCGCAGACATCGAATTCTTCCTGGCCTTGGCCAACACCTGCTCTGTCAGCAAGACGGCCCACGAACTGGGCATCACGCCGCCAGCGGTCAGCAAGCGCCTGTCTCTCATGGAGACCCGTCTGGGCGTCCCGCTCTTCAACCGAACCACGCGGAGCATGGGTCTGACCCCGGAAGGCGAGGTCTATCTCGAACATGCCCGCAAGATCCTGGGAAACATTGGCGAGCTGGAAGACCAGCTGCTGGGGTCTACCGTGTCGCCGCAGGGGCTGCTGCGGGTGAATGCCACGCTCGGATTTGGCCGAAGCCATATCGCCCCGCTGATTTCCGAATTCGTCAAGAAATACCCGAAGGTGGACATCCAGCTGCAGCTGTCGGTCAACCCCCCGCCCAGTGGCGATGACGCATACGACATCTGCTTCAGGTTTGGCAGCCCGCCAGAATCCCGGTCCATCGCCCGATGGATCGGTGCGAACCGCAGGCTTGTCGTGGCGTCTCCCGCCTACCTGAAGAAACACGGCGAACCCAAGGCGCCTGAAGATCTGGCCCAGCACAACTGCATTGGGATCCGCCAGGGCGACGACGCCTATGGGCTGTGGCGATTTACCGCGGCGAAGGGCAAGGGCAAGAACCGGATCGAATCCATGCAGAGCGTCAGGGTGCGGGGAAACCTGACGACGAATGACGGGGGCATCGCCGTCAACTGGGCACTGGATGGGCACGGCATCCTGCTGCGGGCCGGGTGGGATGTGCAGAAATACCTGCAGTCTGGCCGCCTGGTCCAGTTGCTACCCCACTACAACAGCCCGGATGCGGATATTTATGCCGTCTATGCGCAGCGGCACAGAACTTCGCTGCGCGTGAAGACATTTCTGGATTTCGTGGTCGCGGCGTCGCAACCCTGAGGGCTGCTCGGCCACCGCCCCGGCACCTTCACCGGTCACGCCAGGCAGGCGGTCCTGGCGCGCAGAACGGGTTGGCGCTCAGCAAACAACAAGATCCGTGTGCCCGAAGCCCTTCGAGTAGTCCAGCACGGAAATCACCAGGGGCGTGACGCGGAACAGGCGCACCTCGTCCGGGCTCGGCATCTTCAGGGGCAGAGGCGGTGCGTCGGGGTATTTCAGCGGCAGCATGCGCAGCACCTTTTCCGCCTCGGCCCGGTCCACCACCGGCTGCGCCCGCGCCGCCATCGACAGGCCGGTGATCGCCATCAAGTCCGCCGTTTCGTGGTCAATCGTCAGCGAGAGCCGATCGTCCCGCGCCAGGTTTTTGGCCTTCTGGCTCTCCAGACCGCAGAGAAAGTACAGCGTCATGCCCTCGTTCACGTAGCCCACCGTCGTCGCCTGGGGCCAGCCGTCGGGCCGCAGTGTCGCCACCGTCATGATCCGGTGCTGGTCCAGCAGGGCCAGGATTTTCCGTCGGGTCTTGTCGTCCATGGTCGCCTCCGTCACTGCCAAGCGGTGACAGCTCCACGGCATTGTGGGCCGACTGCAGCGCATGACCTTGACCCTGGGCAAAGCCGGGGACAGCGGTCGAGCTCCGAGGATCCCCGGAACGCCTGCTCCGCGCCCGGGACGCTCAACCCGGGGCGCCGGCCCGCCGCGCGGCCTCGATGGCGGCGATGTCGATCTTTTGCATCGCCATCATCGCGTCGAACGCGCGCTGGGCCGCCGCGCGGTCGGGGTCGGATATCGCCGCAAGGAGGGCGCGCGGGGTGATCTGCCACGACAGCCCCCACCGGTCCTTGCACCAGCCGCAGTCGCTTTCCTGGCCGCCGTTGCCGACGACCGCGTTCCACAGGCGGTCGGTTTCGGCCTGGTCGTCGGTCGCGACCTGGAACGAGAACGCCTCGCTGTGCTTGAAGTGCGGGCCGCCATTGAGCCCGATGCAGGGGATGCCGGCCACCGTGAACTCGACCATGAGGACGTCCCCTTGCTTGCCGTCGGGGTAGTCGCCCGGCGCGCGGTGGATGGCGCCCACCGCGCTGTCGGGGAAGGTCTCGGCGTAAAACTGGGCGGCGTCCACCGCGGTGCCGTCGTACCACAGGCAGACCGTGTTCTTGCTGGCCATGTCGTGTCTCCTCAAGGGGTGAAAAGTCCGGTAGCGCTGCCGGCCCTTCGGTCTGGCGCCGACCCCGGCGGCCGACCGGCGGCGCTTGGCACGCCGCGCCGCGGCCACCGGCTCAGCGGGCCATGACCGGCGTTTCGGTGTGCATCGCACAGCGCCAGCCGCGGTCGGTTTGGACCCAGGTCGAGGTGTCGTGCATTTCCTGCTGCGTGGTGCTGCCCTTGCCGCGCGGCGCAACACCCTGCTTGACGCGGTAGGACAGGATCGCCGTCGCGTCGTTCGGAAACACGACCTCCATGTCGCTGAATTCGAACGAGTTCACCACCATGGAGCCGTGCTCCGCCATCTGGCGGTAGCCCGCGTGGTCGAATTTCATCGCGCCGTGCGCGCTGACCATGAGCGCCGGCTCGCAGAGCAGGTTCAGCGCCACATCGGTCTTCTGGTCCACCATCGACTGCCAAAACTTCGTCTCGAGGTCGACCAGGGTCGAACTGGGGTTCTGCATTTCGGTCTCCTGGCGATGAGTAAGTCCTCATCGTCCTGGTTGCGGGCGCTTGCGTCAATCGGACTGCGCTGATGCGGTTGTACGAACTTTCCCACTCCTGTGCGCCGCGGGTGGTGCGGCGTTCGCTCACGTCCAACGCGTGGCCAATGGGGAGCGCGCGCAGATGCTGCTGCAATTGCCCTTCCCGCACCGTGCTGTAGCGCGCTTTCTTGCCGCCCCGCTGCTGCTGCACGCCGGGCCGAGCAAACAGACCCGGCGCCTTGGCTGGCAGATGTGGATCCGTTGGATATTCATGGTGTTTTAGGGCTCTGTCCCTTGCTGTGCCAGCGCCAGCAGCTATCAATTTGAGAACGGCTGCAGAGCCGCGGCGCTGCTGGAACGTCTGAGTGGCGCACCATCCCCCGGCCCGAACCGTAAAACCAGCTGCGGAACCGCATTCGCGACCAGGCGCCAGACCCGGCTGGATCTTGGACACACATCACGCACCGCTTCTCCCATGCGCTGCTGCCACCAGCAGATCAATCGGCGTGAAGTTCACTGGCAGAGACGCCGCGCGACCACAGCAATGACCGCTGTTCCAGAGCGCCAGCGATAAAGGCACCCGCAAGCTTGACGCAAAAGATGCAGCCTCCCGGACAGTCGGCGAGCGCTTCACTGAGAATTGCGCCCGCGCCGCGCACTGCCGGCTACGGCGACCTGGCTGAGCAACCAGGATCGAAACAGGCCCGTCATCGGTGAGTCTTCCTGGGCCCGAGGAACGCACAGGTAGTATCCCCGCCCGGTCGATATGCCCGCTGCAAGGGGCATCACGATCTTGCCCTCCTGGAGTTCGCGCTCAACCAGGCAGCGCTGCACAACAGCTATGCCCATATTGGCCACGACCCCCTCCACCAGGCCGGCCGCGAGATCGAAACCCGCGACCAGCTTGATGCGGCGCGCGTCCATGCCCTGCGACGCGCACCACAGCGCCCAGTTGCCCGGATAGCCTGAGTGGTACAGCAGGGGAAAGCGCAGGACATCCTCGCACGCGCGGATGCGGCTGGCCACGCTGGGATGGCAAATGGGAACAATCTCGCGTCCGATGATGTAGGTGGCGCGTATGTGGCGAGGCCACCGGTTTTTTGCGCTGGTCCGCGCGATCAGCCAGCAATCCACGTCATCCCGGAGCATGTCGTCGCTCTTCCAGTAGGGCTGGAAAAGAAGTTGAACGCCGGGATGCTCTTCATACAAGGACGGCAACCTCGGCACGAGCCAGCGCATGCTCAGCGTAGGAATTGCACTGACGCGCAGCACAGACCCATTTGCGGGCGCAGCAGCCGGCACAGCCGATTCCAGCGCCGAGAGAGCCGGCTGCACTTGGGTGTAGTAGTTTTTCCCAGCCTCCGTGGCGGTCACGCCAGAGGCAGCACGCTCGAGCAGCGCCATCCCCAGGCGCGCTTCCAGGCGCAGAACGGACCGGCTCACGGCCCCTTGCGTCACGCAGAGCCGCAACGCGGCCTTGGAGAAACCACCGGTCTCCACCACGGCAACAAAGGCGTGCAGCTCGGGCAGGGACGGGGATCGAAAACGCATAGTCATTACATTCTGTCATAGGCAAGTGCCCAACTGTCGATGGACACCCGTCCCCCTGCACTGCACATTCACGCCAGTTCAGTTCCCGGCTGCTTCTGCGACCACAGGCACAGTGCCCGGATATGCCGGCAGAGACGATTCAAGGAAAAAAATGAGCGTGAACCCACAAGCCACAAAAATTCTCTCGCACTGGGCGGCGACGGTACCCGCGCAGTGGGCGCCATCGACACTGCGCATCGCCGAGCACTCTCTGGAGGACACCATTGCAGCAATGGTCGCGGGCGCTGGCGACCGCGTTGCAGCGTCCGTCAGGCGGGGGCTGGGTTCCGGGGCAGGATCCGTTCCCGTCATTGGCAGTACGCAGGGGCTGTGCGCGCCCTTGAGCGCGCTGGCCAACGGAACCGCGGCGCATGCACGAGAACTCGACGAGATGTTTTTCGTTGCCGGAAGCCATTTCGGCTGCGCCGTCATCCCCGCAATCCTCGCGCAGGCCTGGGAGATCGATGCTTCGCTGGACCAGGTGCTCGATGCGATCGTCGTCGGCAGCGAAGTGATGGCCCGGATTGGCCTCGCCATGAACAGGGCGCATTTCGAAAAAGGCTGGCACGGCACGCAAACCATCGGCGTGCTTGCCGCGGCAGTGGCATGCGCAAGACTGCGGGGCCTGGACAGCGACCAGACGGCGCATGCGCTCAGCTTGGCGGTTTCCATGGCCGCGGGGCCCAAGGTTCAGTTCGGCACCGACGCCAAGCCGATGCATGCCGGACTTGCCGCACAGGGCGGGGTCCTGGCCGCCTCATTGGCCGCAGCGGGCGTGACCGGCAGCACCGTGGCCTTGGAAGGCCCGCACGGCTTTGGCGCGCTGTACGCGGGCCACACAACGGCCGACTGGTCCGCTGCAACCAGCGTTCAGAGCGAAGCGCTCGCCATCGAAAGCCACGGGTTCGCATTCAAGCTTTACCCGAACTGCGCATCAACACACCGGTGCCTGGACGCCCTGCAATCTCTTGTGGCAGAGCACGGATTCGCTGCCGATGAGGTCGCCCGCATCGAGACACTGGTAGGCCGGGTCAACATGGTGAACCTCAGGCACGCAGAGCCCCCGGATGCGCGGGAGGCGATGTTCTCGATGCAGTACGCCGTTGCGACCCTGCTTCGGTACGGCACTGTGGAACTTGCCGACTTCACGCCGCAAGCCGTGCACGATGCCGAAACCCGGCGGTATATGCCCATCGTCGAGATGCGGCTGGACCCCAAGGCTGAAAGCGGCACGGAAACCGCGACCAATCTTTTGCCACACACCACGGTCGTGACCTTGAAGGACGGCCGGCGCCTGGAGCGCGCGCTGCAGCACGCCAAAGGGTCGTTGGCGAACCCTTTCTCTGCGCTGGAGCGCCAAGCAAAGTTTGACCAGTGCACGGCCGGCATCGCCCCCGCAGAGCGCCTCGCTCAGGTGCGCCAGATCTTGGCCGCTCCGCAGGGCATCCCGGTTCGCCGCTTGCTCGAGCTGCTGCAGTTCGAGGCCCATGTCGATGACGGAGAGCGTTTTCGCCGCACCGCCGGGTGCAGGCCCTGATTTCCACCACCCGCTGCACACGCAGATTCTTCAAACCAATTAGAGGAGACACCACCATGAACGCTATCGCCAGCCGACGAAAATTCGGCGTAGTCGCCATCACATCGGCATTGTTGCTTGCATTTACGCACGCCGCCGGTGCTGCCCAATGGCCCGAAAAACCCATCACGATCATTGTTCCGTCGAGTGCCGGCGGATCGCTCGACACCAACGTACGCCGCATGTTGGAGGAAGCGGGAAAGATCCTCGGCCAGCCGTTTGTTGTTGAAAATCGCGCCGGCGCCGGCGGGGCGTTGGCGATGCAGGCACTGGCGCGCGCCAAACCCGACGGCTATACCCTGAGCCTTGGAAACACCGCGTCCCTGGCCATCACACCCACGCTGATCCGAAAAGCGGGCTACGACCCGATGAAGGATTTCGAGTTCGTCGGACGTTTCACAAGCCAGCCCAACCTCCTCGTGGTTCGCGCCGATCAGCCGTACAAGACAGTGGCCGAGCTGACCAAATACGCCAAGGCCAACCCTGGGAAACTGTCGATGGGCTCTCAGGGCAACGGCAGCAGCGGCCACCTGAGCGGTGAGCTGTACAAGAAGCTCGCCAGCGTCGAGTTCGTCCATGTGCCCTACCGCGGCGGCGTGCAGGCGGTGCAAGATCTCATCGGTGGCAGCCTGGATTTTCTGTTCGAAAATCTCGCCACGATCGAGAACCATGTCGCTACCGGCAAGGTCCGCGCCTTGGCCGTCACATCGCAGAAGCGCAACGCCCGCTTTCCAGACGTGCCCACCATGCAAGAACTGGGCATCTCCGGTTACGAAATAACGGCGTGGTCTGGTGTGATCGCCCCCGCCGGCACACCCAAACCAGTCATTGACAGACTCAACGCCGCAATGGGCGCTGCACTGCAGGTGCCTGCAGTGAAAAGTCAGATCGTCGAACGTGGCGGCGTCATCGAAGGAGGATCGCCTGGAGCATTCAAGTCCTTCGCGTGGGAAGAGCAGGTGAAGTGGCGCACGCTCATCAGAAGCATTGACGGCCTGATCGACGACGCCAACCGTTGAACTTCCCCGCCAGCCCCTCTCCAGGCCAGGCTGCTTGCCTGGCCCCCCTTTTGTTCACTCGAAGAATGCGCCATGACTCCCCCTGATTGCCCTTCCGTCCTCTCTGACCTGGGCGCTCTGCAGCCGATAGCGCAAGACCTGGTGGCCATCCGCCACGAACTCCACAGGTATCCGGAACTGGCCTTCGCAGAACACCGGACCTCAGACCTCGTTGCAAAAAAGCTGGAGGAATGGGGCTATTCGGTCACAAGGGGTATAGGAGGCACTGGCTTGGTCGGCACCCTGAAGGTGGGAGAAGGGTCCCGGACCATCGGGCTGAGGGCCGACATGGATGCCCTCCCTATCGAAGAAAAGACCGATCTGGCTTACGCCAGCTGTCATGCCGGCGTGATGCATGCCTGCGGTCACGATGGCCATACGGCAATGCTGCTGGGCGCTGCGCGGCACCTCTCGCAGACGCGAAATTTCTCGGGCACGCTGCACCTCATCTTTCAGCCGGCTGAAGAAAAAGGCTTCGACAGCGGCGCGAAGGCCATGGTGTTGGATGGCTTATTCGAACGCTTTCCATGCGACTACGTGTTCGCCCTGCACAACCATCCTGGCGCAGCGCAAGGAACATTCCTGTGGCGCGCTGGCGCTTTCATGGCGGCCGGAGACAGGGTGTTTGTCAAGGTTCACGGTGTGGGCGGTCATGCCGCCCGGCCGCATCTCACGGTCGACCCTGTGGTCGCAGCCGCCGCCATCGTCATGGGCCTGCAAACTGTCGTTGCGCGCAACATCGATCCGGGCGATTCAGCGGTCGTGACGGTGGGCCGGCTGCGCGCTGGCGACGCGGTGAACGTGATTCCGCAGCACGCCGATATTGGCATCAGCGTCCGCAGCTTCTCCACTGCCGTGCGAGCATGCCTCAAAGAGCGCATTGTCAAAATGGTCCACGCCACAGCGGAGGCCTTCGGCGCACAGGTGGAGATTGACTATGTCGAGGGCTACCCCGTGCTGCGCAATTCGCAGGCCGCATGTGAATTGGCTGGCCACGCAGCGCTCGCCGTTGTCGGCGCTGAAAATGCAGTTCCTGACTTTTCGCCCATCATGGGCAGCGAAGACTTCGCTTACATGCTGCAAGCATGCCCAGGTGCGCTCATTCGATTGGGCAACGGTACAGGCAGCGCGGGGCTCCACACGCCGACCTATGACTTCAACGACAGCAATCTTGTCGTGGGCGCGGCTTTCTTCAGCCGCCTCACGGAGCACTATTTGAATGGGCGCCCGTCGGCGCCCTGACACACGCGCGGCGCTGGCCGCTGGGCGCATGTCGCATGCTTACTTGTAGAACGCCTCGACCTTGCCCTTGAGCGTAATCAGCAGCGGGCGGCCCTTGCGGTCGCGCGTCTTGCCGGCGGGGACCTTGACCCAGCCTTCGCTGACGCAGTATTCCTCGACGTCGAAGCGCTCCTTGTCGTTGAAACGGATGCCGATGTCGTGCTCGAACACGGCGGCAACGTGGTGCGGGCTGCTCGGGTCGGCGGCCAGGTGGTCTGGGAGGGCGGGTCGGGTTTGCGCTTCGGTCATGGCTTGCTGTTTTCGCTGAACGTGGAGAAGCCCCGATTTTCCCGGATTTGGCGCGGCCTTCGGCGCAGGCCGGGGCGGCGCCCTGCGCGCGCCGAAGAATTGGTGTTTTTGGCCTCAAACGCTCATGGGGCAAGCGCAAGCAGCTATCAAAAGCGAAGTCTCCAGGTCAGCAGCGCGACGGCGCCCGAAAAGCTCAGGAACGCCAGCGCGGTCGACACCAGGATGATGCGCGCGATGCGCCCGTTGTGGGCGCCGAAGCGCTCGGCCAGCAGCGACACGTTGCTGGCGCTGGGCAGCGCGGCCAGCAGCACCAGCGCGGTGAGCGCGAACGGCGACAGCGGCACGCCCAGGGCGATCGCGGCCTGGCCGACCAGCCAGACGAGCAGCGGGTGCAGCAGCAGCTTGGCCAGCGCGATGGGCACGTAGTCGCGCACCGGCACATTCTCGTGCTGGTTCATCTGCGAGCGCGCGAGCACCGCACCGATGGTGAACAGCGCCACGGGCGAGGCGGCGTCGGCCAGCATGGCGACGGTCTTGTCGATTGGGCCGGGCAGCGTGAAGCGCAGCGCCGACGCCAGCGCGCCGAGCGCGATCGACCACGGCATCGGGTTGGTGGCCATGCCGCGCAGCGCATGGCGCAGCGCCACCGCCATGCCGTGCGTGCCGGCCGCGTCGAGCCGCGACAGCGCCAGGCACAGCGAGCTGGTGATGAGCATGTCCACCGCAATCGTCAGGATCGCCGGGCCCGCCACCTGCGCGCCCAGCAGCGCGACGAGCAGCGGCACGCCCATGAAGCCGGTGTTCGGGAAGGCGGCGACCAGCGCGCCGAAGGCGGCGTCGTTCCAGCCCATGCGCGGCCCGCGCGTGGCCAGCACGGTGCCCGCCACCATCAGCAGTGCGCACAGCACATAGACGCCGGCCACGGCCGGGTCGAGCAGCTGCGCGATCGGCGTGCTGGCGCCAAAGCGGTACAGCAGGCAGGGCAGCGCGAAGTACAGCACGAAGGCGTTGAGCCCCGGAATGGCCGCCTGCGGCAGCAGCCGGCCGCGCGC
>NZ_MWOM01000025.1:0-40156 GCF_012931925.1 Acidovorax sp. SRB_24 | reverse complement strand
CGATACATGCAGACACGCCACGGCCGGGCACGCGCAGCCCGCTCTGTATCATTGCGCGCTCACCCTCGGCTCCCGTTCTCTCTCCATTCCCACGCCCATGTCTGCAGGTCTCAACCTCGCCCAGCTCCAGGCTGTCCATTACACGGACGGCCCCTGCCTCGTGCTCGCCGGCGCGGGCTCGGGCAAGACGCGCGTGATCACGCACAAGATCGCGCACATGATCGAGCGCGGCATGGAGCCCAAGCGCATCGCCGCCATTACCTTCACCAACAAGGCCGCCGCCGAAATGCGCGAGCGCGCCAAGGGCCTGATCGGGCGCCAGGCCAAGGACGTGCTGATCTGCACCTTTCACTCGCTCGGGGTGCGCATGGTGCGCGAGGACGGCAAGGTGCTCGGCCTGAAGCCCCAGTTCAGCATCCTCGACCAGGACGACGTGACCAGCATCCTCAAGGACGCGGCCGGCGGCACGACCGACTCGGCCACCGCGCGCCAGTGGCAGTGGACCATCAGCCTGTGGAAGAACATGGGCATGAACGCGCAGGAAGCACTGGCCCAGGCCAAGGACGACAGCGAGCGCAGCATCGCCACCATCATGGCGCGCTACGAGGAGCGGCTGACGGCCTACCAGAGCGTGGACTTCGACGACCTGATCAGCCTGCCGCTCAAGCTGCTGCGCGACTTCCCCGAGGTGCGCGCCAAGTGGCAGGCGCTGCTGGGCCATGTGCTGGTCGACGAATACCAGGACACCAACGCCACGCAGTACGACCTGCTCAAGCTGCTGGTGGGCGAGCGCGGCCACTTCACCGCTGTGGGCGACGACGACCAGTCGATCTACGGCTGGCGCGGCGCGACGCTCGACAACCTGAAGAAATTGCCGGTCGACTTTCCGAAGCTCCAGGTCATCAAGC
Organism: Acidovorax sp. SRB_24; assembly: GCF_012931925.1. Classification (NCBI taxonomy): domain Bacteria; kingdom Pseudomonadati; phylum Pseudomonadota; class Betaproteobacteria; order Burkholderiales; family Comamonadaceae; genus Acidovorax; species Acidovorax sp. SRB_24. Next base: position 39,248 of record NZ_MWOM01000025.1, on the reverse strand, counting down.
TCGAGCAGAACTACCGCTCGACCAGCGCCATCCTGCGCGCTGCCAACAACGTGATCGGCCCGAACCCCAAGCTGTTCCCGAAGACGCTGTTCAGCGAACTCGGCGAGGGCGAGCCGGTGCGCGTGGTCGATGCCGACAGCGAAGAGCACGAGGCCGACCGCGCCGTCGCGCGCATCCTAGGCCTGCGCGCCGCGGCCAACCCGCCGCCCGAGTGGCGCGGTTTTGCCGTGCTGTACCGCGCCAACCACCAGGCCAAGCCGTTCGAGAAGGCGCTGCGCCGCGCCAACATTCCCTACAAGGTCTCGGGCGGGCAGAGCTTTTTCGACCGCGCCGAAATCAAGGACCTGTGCGCCTGGTTCCGGCTGTGGATCAACTCCGACGACGACCCGGCGTTCCTGCGCTCGGTCGGCACGCCCAAGCGCGGCATCGGCCACCAGAGCCTGGCGCAGCTGGGCACCTTTGCCACGCAGCACCGCTTGAGCCTGTTCGCCGCGCTGTTCTCGCCGATGCTGCCGGCGGCGCTGCCGCGCCGCGCGCTCGACAGCCTGCTCGAATTCGGCCGCTACGTGAACGACCTCGAATACCGCGCGCGCCAGACGCTGGGCGCCGAGAACGCGCGGAGCTTCCTGGCCGAGTGGCTCAAGGAAATCGAGTACGAGAAGTACCTGTACGACGGCGAAGACAGCGAGAAGGTCGCTGCCGCGCGCTGGACCAATGTGCTCGAGTTCTGCGACTGGATGGCGCAGCGCGCCGGCGGACAGATCGACGACACGGCGGGCAGCGTGGTCACCAGCGAATCCAAGAGCCTGCTGGAGGTGGCGCAGACGATCGCTCTGCTGTCCACCATCAGCGAGCGCGAGAAGGACCAGGACATGGTCACGCTCTCGACGCTGCACGCCTCCAAGGGGCTGGAGTGGCCGCACGTCATCCTGGCCGGCGTGACCGAGGGCATGCTGCCCTTCAAGCTCGGCGACGACGAGGGCCGCCAGCAGAAGGTGACCGACGACATCGCGCAGCGCCTGCAGGAAGAGCGCCGCCTGATGTACGTGGGCATCACGCGCGCCCAGCGCACGCTGGCCGTGAGCTGGACGAAAAAGCGCAAGAAGGGCCGCGAGATGGTCGCCGCGCAGCCGAGCCGCTTCATCGCCGAGATGGCGCTGGACAAGACCACCGCGCGCGAAGACCCGCGCGAGAAACTGCGCGCGCTGCGCGCCGAATTTGCCGCCAAGGCCCAGGCCACGAGCGCGGCCCAGGCCGCCTCCGCCGCCCTATGAACATCCCAATCACTCTGATATTGATAGCTTCCTGCGCTTGCATGGCAAGCGCCAGAGCCCAAAAAGACCCCGAAACACACACTGCCGCTGCGCCGGCCGCCAGCACCTGCCCCTCGGCCGAGGACATGGACCAGCAGCACCTGCAGGGCCTGTGGCGCGCCACGCTCGCTGGCGCGGAGCAGGGCGCGCTGCTGCGCCTGGGCCCGCACCCCGAGCTGGCGGGCAGCGTGCGCGGCACGGTGGCGCGCGGCGACGCGACGGCGCTGGTCACCGGCGATGTGCACGAGGGCGCACTGGCCCTGGAGGAATCCACCGACGGCATCCACATCGCGGCCACCTGGAGCGGCGATGTGGTGGACGGCAGCTGTGGAAAGGAAATACGCGGAACATGGAACAACGTCACCCCCGAAACCACCCTGCCCTTCGTGCTGCGCAAGCAGGCCGCAGGGACCTGATGCGCGCCCCGCTCGCGGCGGCCCTGCTGTGGGCCGCGCTGCCGGCCACGCCGGCGCTGGCCCAGGCGCCCGCGCGGGACGCCGCCTGGCAGCAGTGCGCCGCGCTGCAGAACGACCAGAGCGCGCGCCTGGCCTGTTTCGACCAGTGGGCCGGCCAGCAGGCCGCGCCTCCGGCGGCGTCCGGCAGCGCCACGGCCGCCTCGGCCAACGCCTGGGCGCAGGGCGGCGCGAGCGCGTCAACTGCGCCAACCGCGAGCGAAGTCGCCCCGCCGCCTGCGCCGCCGGTGGCCCTGCAGATCGTCGAAGTGCCGCGCACCACGGGCTGCCGCGACGCGCAGTACAGCGAGATGTCGCGCTTCTGGGAACTCGAGCCGGGCACCGACTGCGGCACCTTCAGCTTCCGCGGCTACCGGCCGATCAACGCGTCGGTGGCGGCGGCGAGCAACGTCAACCGCCAGCCCAGTTCCAGCGCGCCGGACCACACGGCCGCCGCGCCCATCGACTACCGCAACACCGAGAACCGCATCCAGCTGTCGGTGCGCACCAAAATAGCCCAGGGGCTGCTCACGCAGGGCGACTCCGAGCGCAAGGATTCGCTGTGGTTCGGCTACACCCAGCAGTCGTACTGGCAGCTGTTCAGCCCCGCCATTTCGCGGCCCTTCCGCACCACCGACCACGAGCCCGAAGTCGTCTACGCCTACCCCAGCGACGTGCGCCTGCCCGGCGGCTGGCGCCTGCGCTACAGCGGCCTGGGGCTCGTGCACCAGTCCAACGGCCAGAGTCTGCCGCTGTCGCGCAGCTGGAACCGCGTCTACCTGATGGCCGGCATGGAACAGGGCCAGCGCTGGCGCGTGCAGGGGCGCGTGTGGCACCGCCTCGCCGAGAGCGCGGCCAACGACGACAACCCCGGCATTTCGGACTACATCGGCCGCGGCGAGCTGCAGGCGTACTGGAACGTCAACCGCAGCAACACCGTCGGCGTCACGCTGCGCCATGCGCTCAAGCGCGATGGGCGCGGCTCGGCGCGCCTCGAATGGCTGCAGACGCTGGGCGAGGGCTTTGGCGGCGGCAAGAGCAACCTGCGCCTGCACACGCAGCTGTTCAGTGGCTATGGCGACAGCCTGATCGACTACAACCGCCGGCGCACGGTGCTGAGCGTGGGGCTGAGCCTGGTCGATTTCTGAGCGCGGCCTCCCAAACGGCAGGGGGCTTGAATCACATCCTGTTACTTCCTGGCCCCGGCCCGCCTTGAACCGCCCCTGCGCTGCCGACACAATGGCGTGCGCCGCGCCACCCCGGCCACGCTCCCGATAAGAGCCGGTTTCCTGGCGCATTCCCTGCCATCGCCGCGCGCCCCTGCCCGGACAATGCCGCTACAGAGGACCCCCATGGACATGCAATACCAGCTCAAGGCCGGCAGCTACTACCTGTACGACATGCGCGAGACGCCCAGCGCCGTCACGGGCGAGCGCCGCTTCAAGCTCAAGACCGACACCGTGGCCATTGCCTTTGACGCGCACACCGGCGAGGTGCATCAGCACGGCAGTCCGACGCGCATCCAGTCCTGGGCGGCCATGACGCGGCGGCGCCTGCGCGCGGCCGGGGCGCAGGACATGGCCAACGACATCGTCGTGGTGTCGGGCCCGCTGCCGGTCGAAGAAATCAACAAGTGCCTGTGGATCAGCGGCTACTGCCGGCGCATGCTCAAGCGCCTGGCCACGCTGCCGCACGGCAAGCTGCAGCGCACCGCCGAGCCCTGGCGGCGCGCGGCCTGAGGGCTGCCCCCTTCGGGTTCAAGCGCCGCCGCGAAACCCTTCGAGGGTGTCCGTCGCGCCGTCGTCTTCCTGCAGGTCTTCGGGCTCCACCTGCGGCGCCGCATGGCGCACGATGGTCACCGGCACCGGGCTTGCGTGCGCCACAGCCTGCGACACCGAGCCCAGCAGCGCGCTGCTGACGGCGCCCTGGCCGCGCGCGCCCACGAGCACCATGTCGCAGCCCGAGGTCTCGATCAAGTCCACCAGCGTGTGGCCCGGGTCGCCGATGCCGATCTCGGTGTCGTACGCGATGCCCGCAGCGTCGAGCAGCGCACGCGCCGAGGCCATCAGGTCGGCGCCCGCCTGCAGGCTGGCGCTGGCAATCAGGTCGGGGTCGCGCGACACCACCAGTTCGTACAGCGAGGCGGGCTCCTGCACGTTGGCCAGCACCACGCTGGCGCGCAGGCCCTGCTGCAGCAGCTGCAGCGCGTGGCGCACGGCGTCCAGCGACCGCTCCGAGCCATCGACGGCAATCAGAATCTTGAGCATGGCAATTCCCTTTCTGGATGGTTCGGTCCAGTGTAGCGGCGCACCTGGGCGCGCCGCCCCATCTGGGACAATCGCGCCCATGCTGCAGTTTGACCTCCTCACCACCGACCCCACCAGCCACGCCCGCCGCGGCACGCTCACGCTCAACCACGGCGTGGTGCAAACCCCCATCTTCATGCCCGTGGGCACCTACGGCACCGTCAAGGGCGTGATGCCGCAAAGCCTGCACGACATGGGCGCGCAGATCATCTTGGGCAACACCTTCCACCTGTGGATGCGTCCCGGCCAGGACGTGATGCAGAGCTTTGGCGGCCTGCACGCGTTCGAGCAGTGGGACAAGCCGATCCTCACCGACTCGGGGGGCTTCCAGGTCTGGAGCCTGGGCGCGATGCGCAAGATCACCGAGGAAGGCGTGACCTTCGCGAGCCCGGTCAACGGCGACAAGCTGTTCATGTCGCCCGAGGTCAGCATGCAGATCCAGACCACGCTGAACTCCGACATCGTGATGCAGCTCGACGAGTGCACGCCCTACGAGACCAAGGGCCACCTGACCACCGAGCGCGAAGCGCGCCAGTCGATGGAGATGAGCCTGCGCTGGGCGAAACGCAGCCAGGACGAATTCGCGCGGCTCGACAACCCGAACGCGCTGTTCGGCATCGTGCAGGGCGGCATGTACACGAACCTGCGCGAAGAGTCGCTGGCGCGCCTGGTCGAGATGGACTTCCCCGGCTATGCGATCGGCGGCGTCAGCGTCGGCGAGCCCAAGGACGAGATGCTGGCCATCATGGCGCACACCCCGCACCGGCTGCCCGCGCACAAGCCGCGCTACCTGATGGGCGTGGGCACGCCCGAAGACTTGGTGCAGGGCGTGGCCGACGGCGTCGACATGTTCGACTGCGTGATGCCGACGCGCAACGCGCGCAACGGCACGCTGTTCACGCGCTTTGGCGACCTGAAGATCCGCAACGCCCGCCACAAGACCGACCACCAGCCGCTCGACACCACCTGCACCTGCCACGCCTGTGCCGGCAAAGACGGCGTGTCGTGGGATGCCGGCGGACGCGGCGGCTTCTCGCGCGCCTACCTGCACCACCTCGACCGCTGCGGCGAGATGCTCGGCCCCATGCTGACCACCATCCACAACCTGCACTACTACCTGAACCTGATGCGCGAGGTGCGCGAAGCGCTCGACGCCGGGCAGTTCGCGCAGTTCCGCGCGCAGTTCAAGGCCGACCGCGCGCGCGGCGTCTGAGCCAAGGCCCGCGCCCTGCGTGGCGCCGCCCCTCGAAACCCATTGATTGATAGCTGCCAACGCTTACCCGATAAGCGTTTGAGCCACTTTTGACGCTGATCTGAGAGCGCAGCATCGCTGCGGCGGCGCCCTGCCCGTCCGCCGTGGCGGCGGCAGTACCATGCGCCATGCTGCGCCAAATTCTGCTGTTGCCCCTGCGCCTGCTCACCGGGCTGGGCAACGGGGTGCTGGCGCTGCTGATCCTGTTCGAGGAATGGGGTTGGGAGCCGCTGCAGCAGCTGGTGGCGCGCATCAGCCGGTGGCCTGGCCTGCGCTGGATCGAGGCGCGCGTGCGCGCCCTGCCACCGTGGGCCGCCGTCGCGGTTTTTTCCCTGCCCACGGCAATGCTGCTGCCCATCAAGCTGCTGGCCCTGTGGGCCGTGGGGCGCGGCCATGTGCTGCTGGGCATGCTGGTGATCGTGGTGGCCAAGGTCGTGGGCACCGCCGTGGTGGCGCGCCTGTTCGCGCTGACGCAGCCCGCACTCATGCGGCTGCGCTGGTTTGCGGTGGTCTATGCCCACTGGATGCGCCTCAAGCACGCCGTGCTCGAACGCGCGCGCGCATCGTGGGCCTGGCGCGTGGCGCGCGTGGTCAAGCGCCAATGGCGGCAGCGGTGGCGCCGCTATCGGCGTTGACGGTCTGTGCGCTCCGGGGCACCCCGGGGGCGCTCGGCAAGCCTTATTCCGCCTACCATGGCGCCACCGCCACCCTCCGGACACCAGCGATGAAGCCCCTCGATCTCGCCAGCGCCGTGTTCCTGCTGGTCGCCACCGGCGTGGTCCGGGCCGGTGCGCCAGAACCCGCCGCCGATGCACCGGCCACGGCGCCTCCGGCTTACAAGCTCACCGCCGGCCTGTACCGCTTTTCCGACCACGCCACGGGCTGGGACGTGAACCTGCGCCACAGCTCCGACCTTGGCAACGTCTGGATCGGCTACTTCCGACTGGCCAGCCAGAACACGACCCAGTGGCGCGCCGGCTGGGACCACAACTACGGCACTGCGGTGCGCTTCAGCCCCTCGATCCAGTTCGCCAGCGGAGGGTTTGTCGGCGGCAGCGTGCAGGTGGAAACCGGCGATCCGTGGTTTGTCGGCGCCGGGCTGGGGCGCACCAATCTGCGTCCCTACTGGAACCTGAACTTCGACCCCAATGACGCCTACACGCTGTTGGCGGGCCACCGCAGGACCGACAGCCAGCTGTTCATGGTCCAGCTGGTGCGCGACAACCGGCAGAACCCGGACCAGCGGCACCTGCACTTCACGTGGCGCCAGCCGCTGGCAGAGGGCGAGCGCCTCACCCTGGACGCGCTCTACAAGACCGGCCTGGTGGAAAACGAACGCATTCGGCGCTGGGGACTCTCCGCCACCTACGACTGGCCAAACTGGTTCGTGCGCCTGGCCTGGGACCCGAACACCAACTTCACCCCGGTCGACGCCTGGCGGCTGTCCGTAGGCAGCCGCTTCTGATCGCGCGGCCAGCGTCCGGACCACGCCCTCGTGCCCCGAAGAAAAGGCACCTGCCATGCGGGACGGCAGGTGCCTGCGGCGCGCGGCGGTGCGGATCAGTCGCGCAGCTCGGGCGGCAGTGTGCCGCCATTGGCGGCGATGCTGCGCATCACCTGCTTGTGCAGCCAGGTGTTCCAGGCGGCCGAGCCGGGCTCGTCGCTGCCGCTGTAGTGCAGCTCGCCGGCCAGCTCCTTGCGCGCGGCCAGGCTGCTGTCCAGGCCCAGCAGCTTGAGCAGGTCGATGATGGAGGTGCGCCAGTTGAGTGCATTGGCACCCGGCATGGCGTCCAGGATGGGTGCCACGTCACCCAGCGCGATGGACGCCGGTGCCGCAGGTGCTGCACGAGCAGGGGCACTTGCGGCGGCCGGTGCCGGCGCCGGTGGCGCGGCCACGACCTCGGCAGCGTTGGCCGACGGGAAAATCTTGGAGAAAATTTTGGAAAAAAAGCCCATGAGTGCTCCCCGAGTGACGTTGACGTTGCTGTGACCGCGGCCCCCGGGGCGGACCCTTGAATGCCGCCAGCCTTTGTATCACGCGCCGGTGGCAGGCTCGGGTGCCGTCTGTCGGCTCGACGTGCCGCAGGCATGGCAGAACCTGGCAAAAGCGCTCTTGCGCGTGCTGCACTCGCCGCAGCGGTCGAACAGGCCGATGCCGCAGTGCGGGCAGAAGTCGATCGTGGCGTCTTTGAGGTCCACCGGGCGCTCGCAGCCCGGGCACACGCCCTTGGCCAGGCGCGCCAGCGCGACGTCGTAGCCGAGTTCCTTGCGGCGCTGCTGATCGGGCAGCGCCTCGGCCTGCTTCTGGCGCTCCAGGTAGCGGTTCAGCGCCAGGATCGCATAGCGCCCGACCAGCGCCGTGAGCACGATACCGACCGCATAGCGCACATAGCCGCCGTAGCTCGGCAGGTAGGGCACGAGCTCGACGAAGAAAGCGAACAGCGCGAAGAAGATGAAGCCCCAGACGAAGGGCCACCAGGTGCCCTTGCGCTGCTTCACGAACAGCCAGCCCGCCAGCGCCAGCAGCGGCAGCGTGAGCGCCAGACGGTAGAGGAACACGCGCAGCTCGACCCGGCGGCGCTCGGCGGCCAGTTTCTTGGCCCCTTCGGCTTCGAGGCGTTCGAGACCTTGGCGCGCTGCCGTGGCGGACTGGCGCGCATCGAGCGCCGCCTGCTGCTGCACCTCGACGGCCTGCTGGGTCTGGCGCTCGGCCTGCTTGAGCAAATCGAGCGCCTGCGTGCGCGCCAGCACCTCGGGGTCGTGCTCGGCGCGCTGCGTCACGCTGCGCGCGGCCAGCCAGTTGTTGAAGGTTTCGCGTTCGGCCTGGCTTTCGCTGCGCGCCTTGCCGCGCTGCAGCTGCGCCTGCTCGAGCGCGCTCTGGGCGTCCTGCTCGGCCTGGCGCGCCGCGCGGACCTGGGCGCGCAGCGCCTCGGCGGCCGGGCGGTCGAGGAAGTCGTCGAGCTGCAGCGGGGTCTCGACGCGGGGCAGGTCGCCCACCACCGTGCCGCCCAGGCCGATCAGGAAGCTGGCGAACACCAGCGCCACCAGCCACAGGCCGCGGCGGAACCATTTTTCGGACAGGCGCAGCGATTTGCTCATGGCGTTTCCTTCGGTTGAACTCTTGAATTGATAGCTGCTTGCGCTTATGTACCAAGCGCTAGAGACTGTTTCTCCGCTATTTTGCAATGCGCTGGGCCAGCAGCGCAGCGACCTTCTCGCGCAGCGCCTCGGGCGTGACCTGGGCGGCAGGCAGCGCGCTGCCCACGTTCAGCCCCACGGGGTTGAACAGCCCGCGCCGAAACGGCCGCACCATGGCGCCGCCGCGTTCGATGCGGCTGAAGCACGAGCCCCACAGGTTCGTCAGCGCCATCGGGACCACGGGCACCTCGATGCCCTCGGCCTGCGCCCGCGCGAGGATCTTCACGATGCCGCCCTGGAACGGCTGCAGGCTGCCGTCGTGCGTGATGCCGCCTTCGGGAAAGATGGCAAGCAGGTCGCCGTCCCGCAGCACCTGGGCGGCGCGCTCGAAAGCGGCCTCGTAGGCGGCGGCGTCCTCCTTTTGCGGCGCGATCGGAATCGCCCGCGCCAGGCGGAACAATCTGCCCAGCACGGGCACGCGGAAGATGCGGTGGTCCATCAGAAAGCAGATGGGGCGCGGGCTCGCCGCCATGAGCAGCACGGCGTCGACAAAGCTCACGTGGTTGCAGACCAGCACGGCCGCCCCGGCCGTCGGAATGTGCTCGTCGCCGTGCACCTTGAAGCGGTAGACGAAGCGCGAGGCCCCCCAGGCGATGAAGCGCAGCAGGTACTCGGGCACCAGCCAGAAGATGTAGCCCGCCACCACCGCGTTGGCGATCGCCGTGAACAAAAACACCTGCGGCACCGTGAAGCCCGCGCCCAGCAGCGCGCCGGCGATGAGCGCGCTGGCGATCATGAACAGCGCATTGAGGATGTTGTTGGCGGCAATGGTGCGCGCGCGGTGCGTGGGCGCGCTGCGCAGCTGGATCAGCGCATACATCGGCACGCTGTAGAGGCCCGCGAACAGGCTCAGCAGCGCCAGGTCCGCCATCACGCGCCAGTGCACGGGCTGCGACACGAACGCGGCCAGGCCCATGAGGTCGGCCGCCGGCAGGCCGCGCGCGGCAAAGTACAGGTCGGTGGCGAACACGCTCATGCCGATCGCGCCCAGCGGCACCAAGCCGATCTCGACATGGCGGCGGCCCAGCACCTCGCACAGCAGCGAGCCGGTGCCGATGCCGACCGAGAACACCACCAGCAGGAGCGAGGCGACCTGCTCGTTGCCGTGCAGCACCTCCTTGGCAAAGCTCGGGAACTGGCTCAGGAACACGGCGCCGAAGAACCACATCCAGCTGATGCCCAGCAGCGAGCGGAACACCACCGGGTTGCCGCGTGCCAGCTGCAGGTTGCGCCAGGTTTCCGTGAAAGGGTTCCAGTTGACCGTGAGTTCCGGGTCGGTGGCGGGCGCCGCAGGAATGCACTGCGCCACGGCCCGCCCGGCCAGCGCCGCCAGCACGCAGGCCACGGCCACCATGGCGTGGCCCCCTATCAGCACATCCTCCGGCAGTGCGACCAGCAGGCCGCCCGCCACGTTGCCGAGCAGGATGGCGACGAAGGTGCCCATCTCGACCATGCCGTTGCCGCCCGTGAGTTCGCGCTCGCCGAGCACCTGCGGCAGCAGGGCGAACTTGACCGGTCCGAACAGCGTGGAATGCACGCCCATCAGGAAGGTGCACAGCAGCAGCACCGGCACCTGGCCTGCGATGAAGCCGGCGGCCGCCACGAGCATGATCGCGACCTCTAGGTTCTTGACGAAGCGGACCGTGCGCGCCTTGTCGTATTTGTCGGCCAGCTGCCCGGCCGTTGCCGAAAACAGCAGGAACGGCAGGATGAACAGCGCACCGATCACCAGCCCCGCCAGGGCGGGCGGCAGCCACGACACGCTGAGCTGGTAGGTCACCATCACCGTGAACGCGAACTTGAACAGGTTGTCGTTGGCCGCGCCCGAGAACTGGGTCCAGAAAAACGGCGCAAAGCGGCGCTGGCGCAACAGCGCGAACTGGTTGGGGTGCGCGTGCCCGGCGCCGGCGGGTTCGTGGCCCATGGAATGCTCCTGTGTGTCGTGCGCCCGCAGGCGCCGCCGGATTGTGCCCTGCACGGCCTGCGCGGCGGCGGAACCCGCGCCCTGGGTGCTGCGGCGCTGAAACACAGCTTCACATGACTTTGCATGGCAGGAACCGGCACTTGACGCAGCGCCGCCACCATCAAGTTCCCGCTTCCGCAAGGAACGCTTTTCAGGAGAACAACATGGTCCGCACCACCTTCGCTGCCACTTCCCTCACGCTGCTGTCGCTGTTTGCCCTGGCGCCCGCGCAGGCCGCCCCGCACGCCACCGTCGTGATCCAGTCGGGCCAACCGGTCTATGCGCAGGGCCAACCGGTCTACCTGCCCGCGCCGCCGCCGCCGCGCCGTGAAGCGATGCCGCGCCCGCGCCGCGGCCAGGTGTGGGTGGCCGGCCACTGGGAGTGGCGCGGCAACCGCCATGTGTGGGCCCCGGGCCACTGGGTCAAGGCGCGCCCCGGCTACCACTACCGCCAGCCGCAGTGGGCGCAGCACAACGGCAAATGGCAGATGCGCGGTGGCGGCTGGGACCGTGACGGCGACGGCGTGCCCAACCGCTACGACAGCCGCCCCGACAACCCACGCCGCCACTGAGACCGCGGCGCACGCGCCACCGCACCCCTCCCATGCCGCGGCCAGGTGCCGCGGCATTTGCTTGGGGGATTGCGGCCCGCAACCCTCGGATCGGCGCCGCAGAGCGCGGGGGAGCGGCAGCGCGGCAAGGCGCCGCGGCACGCTCAAGAATGCGCTCTGAATTTCATAGCTTGCAACACTTACCCCGCAAGCGCCAGAGCCCAAAAGACGCATGAAACCTGCGCACGCTCGTTTTCGGTGGAGCGGCCCGACCGCGCCTCTGGGCGCCCTGGGCTGCGAGCGCCAAACCAGCAGTTTCCGGGCGCGGGCGGTGCCCCGCAAGCGCAGTCCTGGAGCGGCCTGCGCCCGGCCACGCCGCGCAACGTGCCGCTGATCGGCAAGACCCCCGTGTGCGGTGTGCGCTCCACTAAGATGCGCTCCACACCAGGAGGGAACCCCATGCACCATGTCCCACAGTGGCTCTTGACCGGCCTGGCCTTGTGCCTGGCCAGCGCGCTCGCCCATGCCGAACTGGGCGCCATCGTGGCGGTCGAGCCCACCGCCCAGAAGAGCGCGCACACCATCTTGCGCAGTGCGCTGGAGTCGGGCCTGTCACAAGCCGCGGCGCAGCCGGTGGTGGTCAGCACCAGCGACGACCTGGCCAACGTCATGCGCGCCACGCGCAGCGCCGGCTACGACATCTTCATCGCCCCGCCGCAGGTGGCGGCCTCGGCGCTGCAGCGCGGCTATGAGCTGGTCGGTGCCACGCAGAAGTCGGACCAGTACCTGCTGGTCGGCGCGGCGCAGGTGGCGACGACCGCCGCCCTCAAGGGCCGCCGGCTGTACCTGCCGCAGCAGGACTCGGTCTACACCTACCTGGCGCGCGGCATGCTCAACGAGGCCGGTCTGTCGTTCAAGGACCTCAAGGCGGTGCAGCACGAAAAATACCCCCAGGCCGGCCTCACGGCCCTGGTGCTGGGCATGGCCGATGCCACCGTGGTGCATGCCGACGACTGGGCGCCCTGGTCCCAGGCGCACCCCGGTGTGGCGCGCGTCCTGGGCCGCTCGCAGCCGGTGCCGGGCGGGCTCTCCATCGCCGTGCGCAAAAACCTGCCGCTCGAGGTGCGGGCCCGGCTCGCGCAGTGGTTTGGCGCGCCGCCGCCCAAGTCCGGCCTGGCGCCGGTGGCCGTGCAGCCCTCGGCCTCGGAATACCAGCGCCTGGCGGAGCTGGGCCTGTTCACACCCGCCGAGCTGCCGGGCGTGCAGCGCATCACCGCCAAGGAAGCGCTGCAACTGCAGTCCCGCGGTGCGCTGGTGGTGGACACGCGCACCGACAAGGAATTCAAGGACCGCCGCATCCGCGGCGCGGTGCACGCGGCGTACGTCGAGAAAAGCCTCAAGGACGTGGCCTTCGACGCCGCGCAGGACGACTTCGCGGCGCTTGCGCGCGTGGCCCGGCTGACGCCCGAGACGCCCGTGGTCTTTGCCTGCAATGGGGCGGAATGCTGGAAGTCGTACAAGGCGGCCAAGGTGGCGGCCGGCAAGGGCTTTAAGGCCGTCTACTGGCTGCGCGGCGGCCTGCCCGAGTGGGACGCCGAGGGCCTGCCCACCGACGGCGGCTGAACGCCCGGCGCCGCAGTGGCGTGGGGCGCGGCCCGCCCTAGGCGGCCTCGGTGAACACCGTCAGCACGCCGGTGTAGCCATACAGATGGTGGTGGGCGATCTCGCCGCCGGCAAAGAAGCCGACCAGCGGCACGTCGCCCAGCGCATGGCGCACGGTCTGCAGCTCGGCCCCCGGCGCCCCGAAATACGCCCCGCCCCGCCCCGAGCAGCTCACATAGAGGGCCCCCGCGATGCGCCGGCCCGCGCGCGGCGTGGCGGCACCGCTCGGAGACGGAGCGCCTTGGGCGGCCAGGGCGACAAAGGCTGCGGGCTCGGACTCCTCGGGCGCCAGCTCTTCGCGCAGTTCGGTGCAGATGCGCACCAGGTCGGCCCGCGCCGCCTCGGGGTGGCGCTGGCAGAACGCCAGTCGCATGCCGGGCTGGACCTGCGTGGCCAGCGCCACGCCATGGCGCGCACCGTCGAGGCCGACGATGTGGCGCACGCGTGTTTCGGTGCCAAAGTGGCCGGTGTGTTCGGCCACGGGTGCGCCGGGGCCGGCATGCTCGTCCATCAGGCCGGCGAGTGTGGCGCGCACGCGCTGCACGGCGGGCTGCAGGTCGCCCCCCAAGGTCACGTCGAGCGTGCGCAGCAGCACGTCGAGCGCCGGCTCGCCGTCGAGTGCCAGCACCACGTTGTCCTGCGCGGCGGTGATGCGCCGCGCCGGCCCCAGGGGCTGGCAGCCCTGCGTGATGCGCGTGAGCAGCGGCACGCGCGCATCGAAGGCCACGCCCGAAAGACCGCCATCGAACACACCGCCAGCGGCGCCATGGCCGGCCAGGTTGCCGCTGCCGCCCACGGCAAACTGCACGCTGGCGCGGCGGCTGGCGGCCAGGCCGCCAAACACGCTGCCGCTGGTGGTGCGCTCGGCCATCTCGGCGATCAGCTCGGCCACGTCGGGGGTGCGGCCGTCGGCATGCACCAGCGCGGTGTGCGCCACGAAGCCGCTGGTCGGTGCGCGCGGCAGCGGCGCCACGCCCGAGAAGACGCGGTACTGTTCGCAGGGAATGTCGAGCAGCATCACGGCCAGCGCTGGCGCGTCGAAGTATTCGGCGTTGTTGGCGCACACGCCCACGCCGACGGTGCCGCTCCAGTCGGTCACGCCGGGCAGCTCGGCGCTCAGGTGGTCCAGCAGCGCCTGGGCGTCGTCGGCGCAGTGGTCGTTGATGTAGAGGATGCCCAGCGTGGGCGCCCGCGCGTAATCCGGCCGCGCCATCTGCGCGCGCAGCTGCGCCAGCACGAGATCGGCGGCCGTGCGCCACTGCGGGTGCGTGGCGTGGCCGGTGGGGAACAGTTTCATGGGTGCCTTGCCGCGGCAGCGGCAAGCCTCGCTGGCGTGTCTCAGCGCGCCGATTTCGATGCGGCGCGCCGCGCCGGGGCCTTCTTGGCGGCGGCGGGGGATTTGGCCGGCGCTGCGCGCGCCGCGGTTTGGGCAGGCACCGTCTTGGGGGCGGCGGCCTTCTTGGCCGCGACCGGCTTGGCGGTGGTCGCCAGGCGCGCGGCGTCCTGCAGGCTTTGCACGCCTTGCGCGGCCATCTGGCTGGCCATGTCGGTCGCGGTCTTGAAGGCGTCCTTGGCCAGGTTCTGGGTGGCGCCGATGGCCGTCTTCTGCGCCGCGGTGTCTTTGAGGGCGCTGGCGGCGATCTGCTGGAACTGCTGGGTGAGCGCGCCCCACCATTGCAGCGGGTCGATCACGCCGGGGCTGCCCGCCTTGCTCGCGCCGCCGTCGGCCTTGTCGTCCTTGCCAGAGGCTGCTGGCGCCTCGGACGGGCGCGCGGCCGCCGGGGCCCCGCTGGCCTTGGCCGCGCTGCCTGCGGCGGTGTCGGCCGCCTTGGGCGTGAAGGCATTGGCCAGGTCGCCCATGCTGAAATTCATGCCCTGCAGCGTGGCCAGGGTCATCTTCTGCACTTCCAGCGCCTGGATGGTGGCCGTCAGCGCGCGCGAGTTCTGCTCGAGCCAGAACTGCACGGCCTTGAGCTCGTCGACGCGCTTTTCCAGCTCGTCGACGCTGATCGTCGGGGCCACCCAGTTCGACAGGCTGGGCAGCTTCGGGATGTGGCCCGAGGCGCCCTTGGCGAGGTTTTGCAGGAAGTCGAAGCCCGGCACGAATTTGCCGAAACCGAAGGGGGTTGTATCGCTCATGGCCGCTCCGCTGGGTGGTGTCAAGGTTCTGACAGCTTACCCGAATGCGACGCTGCCGTGGGCTGTTTGCACGGGCCCGCGCGGTGCGGCCGGCTCAGTGCTTGTGCGCTGGCGCGGCGTGCCCGCCATGCGCCCCCTGCGGCGCACCGGGCGCCCGGGTGTCCACGGGCAGCTGCACCTGCTGCTGGCTCTGCGCGCCCTGGGCGTCCTGGAACACCAGGGTCAGCGGCACGCTGGCGCCCTTGGCCAGCGGGGCCTTCAAGTCCATCAGCATGACGTGGTAGCCGCCGGGCTTGAGCTCGACGGCCTGGCCCGCGGGCAGGTCCAGTCCCGGCAGGGCGCGCATTTTCATCACGTCGCCTTCCATCTTCATCTCGTGCACTTCGGCCACGCCGGCCACGGGCGTCTCAATGCGCACCAGGCGCGTGGCCTGGGGCGCCGTCAGGCGCATGAAAGCGCCCGTGGCCTTCTGGCCCTGCACGCTGGCGCGGGCCCAGGCGCCTTCGACAGCGACGGGCGCGGCGCTTTGGACCTGGGCGGCACCGGCCAGCAGGGTGGCGGCCAGCAGCCAGGGGGCGGTGAAACGTGGAAATGCCATGGTGAACTCCTCAAGTAAAAACAAAATCAATGCGCGTGGCCGCCGCTGGCGGGCAGCAATTCCAGCGCGGCGGCGGGGGCTTGGAGGTCGTGCGGGTTCTGGCCCGCAGCGGGCACTTCGGTCCAGTCCATGCGGCCCTTTTCGCACACCTGGGCCACGGGCCAGTACAGCATGCCGGCCTGCCCGGGCAGGCGCGCCTGCAGCGTGAATTCGTCGTAGAAATGGCCCGGCAGCGCATCAGCCGCCGTGTTGGCGCTCCAGCGGATGCGGCGCACCTCGTCGGGGACGCTCTTGCCGTGGTCGGTGCGCGGCTGGGCGAGCTTTTCGCGCTCGATGGCGATCGTCCAGCCGGGCTTTGGCATGGGCTTGGCGCCCTCCACACCGGGCGGCACGGTGACGGTGATTTCGCGCGTCGGCGACGCGCCGCAGCCGTGCCCGACGCGGAACGTAGCCTTGTAGGTGCTGCCCGCGTTGGCCACCTGGTACTCCAGTGTGATGTGCGCGTTTGCAGCATGAAAAAGTCCTGAAACGCTTACCAGCAAAGCGCTGACAGCTATGGTTTTGATATTTTTCATGGGTTCTTTCAGAGGTCGATTTTGAGTTCCGCGACGTAGCTGCGCTGCGGATAGGGGTGGAAGTTCCAGAACTGGTAGTTGTTGGCGTTGTCGACGCCCAAAGCGGCCGACACGCTATGGCTGACCTGGTAGCGGGCGCGCAGGTCCACCGTGAAGAACCGGCTCACGCCCATGTAGGTGAAGCCGTTGACGTCGCTGTTGTCCAGCGTGCGGAACTGCGGGCCGCTGTAGCGCGCGCCGACCGAGGTGCTCCACTCGGCGTTCCAGCGGTAGCTGGCCAGCGCCGTGGCGCGCCACCGGGCGACGTTGGGCTGGCGCTTGCCGACGGTGTCGCCGGGGCGCACGGCAAAGCCGGCGTTCTCGCGGATGACCGAATCGGCATAGGTCACGCTGCCGCTCAGGTCCAGCCCGCGCTTTAGCACGTCGGCGCCGTTGTAGGCCAGCTCCAGCCCCTGCGTCTGAATGCGGCCCACGTTCTGCACGCGGCTGACATTGCGTTGGGCCACCGGGTCGAGCGTGGTCTGCGCATAGAGCGCGTCGCGCGTGTCCTCGGCAAAGAACGTGAGGCGCAGCAGGCCGCTGCCCAGGTCTTTTTCGGCGCTCAGTTCGTGGGTCCAGGATTTTTCGGGCCGCAGGTTCGGGTCGTTGAGGTACTGCGCGTTCGCGGTAGAGGTCGCGCCGTAGAGCTCGCCCACCGTCGGGAAGCGCACCGCGCGCCCGGCGGACCCCTTGAGCACCGTGTCCGCCCGCCACTGCCAGGACAGCGCGGCCTTGGGCGAGACATGCGTCTCGGCGCGCTGCGGCCACTGGGTGTCGACCGCTGGCAGCGCGCCCGGAATGCGCGTGCTGCCGCTGAACGCACTCCAGTGCTCGGCCCGCGCGCCCAGCACCGCCTTCCAGCGTGGCGCAAAGGCCCAGGCGTCTTGCGCGTACAGGCTGTGCAGGCGGGTCCTGCCGCCCACCGCGCTGGCCAGCGCGCCCGCGGCGTCCTGGCTCCAGTTGCCAGCAATGTCGGAGGTGAGGTAGGCGAGACGGTAGCTGTCCTGCTGGAAGCCGAAGTCCACGGTGTGCGCGCCCTTGACTCCATCCGGCCGCCAGGTGCCCTTGAGCGCCAGGGTGGTCCAGCCCGTACCGCTGCCGTCGGCCACGGTGCCGGGGCCGCCCAGCGCCGCCGCGGGCAGCGTATTGGCCGCGCCGTTCTGGCGCTTCAAATCCTTGCCGTAGTCGTAGAGGCTGGCGGCCACCTCCCAGTCGAAGACGCCCTGGGTGTGGCTCTTGACCGACAGGCCGTGGATGGTGTGCATGAGGGTTTCGTTCGTCAGCGCGAAGTCGGCGGCGGTGAGCGCGGCGTAGCTGCGGCCGTCGATGTTGATCGCGCCGCTGTTGACCGGCTGGCCTGCGGCATTGCGCAGGTACGACATCGGGCGCCCTTCGGACCGGTTCTGCCACAGGCCGAAGGTGTAGGCCGCGCGCAGCGTGGGCGAGACGTCGTAGGCCACTTTGGCCTTGATGTGGTCCTGCCGCGTGCGGTAGGCGGTGCCGCTGCCGAGGACGAGCCAGGGCGCCCCGGCGTTGTTGCTGCCGGGCACTGCGCCCGTGACCGGCTGGCCCGCCGCGCCGGGCGTGCCGCTGGCCACCAGGCGGGTGGCAAAGGTGAGCGGCTGGCCTTCGCTGTCGGTGTGGTGGAAGTTCAGGAACCAGGCCCAGTCGCCGTGCCGGTTGCCCACCGAGGTGCTGGCCTGCCAGGTGCGCAGCGTGGTGTCGGTGCCATAGAGCGCGAACGGCTGCGACACATGGCCCACCTTGCCATGGGCCTCGAAGCGGGTCGGCATGCGCGTCACGTAGTCCACCACCGCGCCCACCGAGTTGCCGGGGTAGGCGGCCGAGAACGGGCCGTACATCACGTCGACGCGCTCGATCTCCTCGGGCGTGACCAGGCCCCAGCGCGGGGGAAAGGACAGCCCGCCGACGCCATTGCCCAGGTAGTTGGACAGCAGGATGCCATCGGCGTACACGGCCGAGCGCGCGCTGTTGCCGGTGCCCGAGGCGCGGCTCGACAGGATGGCGTGGTTGTAGTCGCCGATGTAGCGCTTGCGCACCAGCAGGCTGGGAAAGTATTTGAGCGCGTCTTCGCTGTCGGTGGCGTTGATGCTCTGCGCGATCTGCTCGCGCGTGATGCCCTCCATGGTGGTGGGGATCTGCGTCGGCAGCGAGGTGGGCTGGCCGCCCGTGACGGTGACGACGCCCAGTTCTTTGGCCGGGGCGCCGGGGGTCTGCGCCTGGGCGGACAGGCCGACGGGCACGGCGACGGCCACGCCCAAGGCAACGCAGGTTCTGCGCATTCGGAAACTCCTGAAATCCAGTCAAAAATACCGCTAGCGCTTACCCACATTGGGCAAGCAGCTATGGTTTTGATATCAATTCAGGAGACAAGCGGAGGCCCGCGCGGCGGCAGCGGCGCGGCGGTGCGCGCAGCGATGTGCGCAGAGGGAATCGGCCGCAGCGCATGCGCCAGCGGCTGCGGCGCCGGCAGGCGCACCTGCGCGGGCGGCGGGGCCCCGCCGCCGAGGTGGGCGCACAGCGGGCAGTCGAGCATGGGGCCGCGCTGCTCTTGCGCGCCGCCGTCGGTGTGCACGATGAGCTTGACCTCGCCGGCGCCCGAGCAGACCAGCTCCATAGCCTGCGGGTTGACGAAGGGCGACGCCGTGGCCACCCCGAGGGACAAGGCAAACCACGCCAGCAGGCAGCAGGCGAGAGCGCGGATGCGGCGCAGGGTTTGCATGGGGGCCGATTGTAGGAGCCTGCGGACGCCGCCGGTCCAATGTCCTTGGCGGGCCCCGGCCATGCCGCTGCCCCTTCTGTTCAGGACGCGCCCAGGCCGTGCGCGAGCCAGTCCTGCAGGCCGCTGGCGCGCTGCGTGCGTTGCTGCACCGCCGCGGCCAGCAGGCCCGGCTGCGCCGACACCAGCGTGAATGCCTGGCGCGCGCGCGTGATGCCGGTGTAGACCAACTCGCGGCTGAGCACGGCGCCGGCGTGCGGCGGCAACACCAGCACGGTGTGCTCGAACTCGGAGCCCTGGCTCTTGTGCACCGTCATGGCAAACGCCGTCTCCACATGCGCGAGCCGCCCGACGCCGACCGAACGCAGCTGCGGCCCGTCGGCAAAGTACACGCGCAGGCCCGGCGCGGCCCCGGCCTCGTGGGCCGGGCGCGCGGCGGCGGGCAGCGCGATGCCGATGTCGCCGTTGAACACGCCCAGCGCCGGGTCGTTGCGCGTCACCATGACCGGGCGGCCGGCGTACCACTCGCCGCGCGGGGCCAGCAGGCCGGTGGCCTGCAGCACCGCTTCGACCGCGCGGTTGAGCCCGGCGGCGCCCCACTCGCCCTCGCGCACGGCGCACAGCAGGCGAAAGCGCTCGAACGCGGCCAGCACGGCTTGGACCCAGTCCGCGTGCGCCGCGGCATCGGCGCACGCAGGGCGCTGGGCCAGTTGCTCCAAGTAGGCGCGGTAGCTGGCGGCGCCGCTGCGGCCCTGCACGGCCAGCTGCCAGACGGCGGCAGGCGCAACGCCTTCGAGGTGCCGCAGGGTGCCGCTCGCGTCGTGCGCCAGGCAGTGGCGCGCCACCTCGACGTCGCCCGCGTTCACGGCCAGTGCCAGCTGCCCGATCGGGCCGCCGAAGCGCCGGCTCTCGCGCAGCATCACGGTGTGCTGGGCCAGTGGCGGCGGGGTGCCGGTGTCGTCCAAGTACGTCGCGGGCAGCGCCTCGCCCGCAGCGGCCAGGGCGTAGCAGGCGCTTTCTTCGCTGTAGCGGCCGGCCTGCGCATCGCGGCACAGGTCGCCGAGCACCGCGCCGGCCTCGACCGAGGCGAGCTGGTCCTTGTCGCCGAGGAACACCACGCGCGCCGACGGCGGCAGCGCGGCCAGCAGCGCGGCCATCATTTCGAGATGCACCATCGACGCTTCGTCGACGATGAGCACATCCACGTCCAGCGGCTGGGCCGCGTGGTGGCGGAACTCGCGCGTGTCCGGGCGCGCGCCCAGCAGCGCATGCAGCGTGCGCGCGGCGCCCATGCGCTGCGTGAGCGCAGGCAGATCGAGCTCGGCGCCCACGCGCGCGTGCAGTTCGGCCAGCGCGGCGTCGATCGCCTGCTTGAGGCGCGCTGCGGCCTTGCCGGTGGGCGCGGCCAGCGCCACGCGCAGGCGCTCGGGCTCGGCATCGACGGCAAACAGCAGCGCCAGCAGGCGCGCGGCGGTGTAGGTCTTGCCGGTGCCCGGGCCGCCGGTGATGACCGACAGGCGCCCGCGCAGCGCCATGGCGCAGGCGAGTTTTTGCCAGTCCACGGCGCCGGCCCCCCCGGGCACGCTGCCCGTGGCGGCGGCCGGGGCAAAAAGCCGGTCGAGCCAGCCCCGCACCGCCGCCGCATCGACCGCCAGGGGCGTGGCGGTGCGCTCGAGGATCTGCTGCGCCACGGCACGCTCGTAGCCCCAGTAGCGGCGCAGGTACAGCCGCGGGGCGCTGGCAGTGCCGCTGAGCACCAGTGGCTGGCCGGTGTCGGTGTCCGGGCCGCCGGCCCACACCACGGGGCTGCCGCGCAGGGCGGCACGCCAGTCCGCCAGGCGCTCTGGCAGGCCGGCCCACAGGGCCGCCAGGGCGTCCTGCGCCTCGGCGGGCCAGCCCAGCACCGCCCCCGGGTGCGCCACCAGCGGTGCCAGCGGCAGGCAGCTGTGGCCCCGGCCCTCCATGTGCGCGAGCAGCGCCGTGGCCACGAGCAGCGCGGGCGGGGCCTGCGGATCGAGGTCGGCGATGAACGCGGCCAGGGCGCTGTCGAGCTGGCGCAGCCAGCCCGCGTCGCTCCATTGGCGCAGGGTGTCGAGGGTGTCGGGCGCCGTGGCGGCCGGGGCCGGCGCGGGCGCGGCGGCGGTTTCCCACTCGGCAAACAAAGGCAGGGAAAAAGGGTCCTTGCGGGCGTTCATGCGCGGTGCTCCTCGCGCTGCAGCAGCGCATCCAGCCCATCCAGCAGCGCCAGCGACGGCGCCACCGTGTACACGCCCTGCGCGGGACCGTCGATGCCGCGCAGGAACAAAAAGAGCGCGCCGCCGAGCTGGCGCGCGGGCTCGTAACCCGCGCCCAGCCGCTCGCGCAGCAGGCGGTGCAGCGCGAGCAGGTAGAGGGCGGCCTGAACGTCGTAGCGGTGCGCGGCCATGGCGCTGGCGAGGGCGCCGTCGTGGTAAGCACTGGCGCCCTCGCCCAGGTAATTGGACTTGTAGTCCAGCACCCAGTAGCGCCCGCCGTGCTCGAACACCAGGTCGGCAAACCCCATGAGCATGCCGTGCAGCGCGCGCTCGGGCAGCGGTGCGCGCGCCACCCCGGCCAGCAGGTGCTGTTGGCACAGGGCATCGACCTCGGCGGCGTGCAGGCGGTCCACGGGCAGCCAGAACTCCATCTCGGGCAGCGTCTGCGCGAGCGTCTGCAGCGGCACGCCCACGCCCGCCAGCGGCGTGCGCAGCACGGCCGTCAGCCACTGCACCACGGCATCGGCCTCGCCGCCGCGGCCGGCACGCTCGCAGCGCCAGCGCAGGCGATCGGCCAGCGCTGGCTCAGTGTCCAGCGCAAAGCCTTCGCCGGCCAGCCATTCGAGCTGGTCGTGCAGAAAGTTGCCGGCCACGGCGCCGCGGGCGAAACGGTGCCAGACCGGTGCCGCGCCGGGCGGCGCACCCGCCGCGACGACGGGCCGAGGCATGTCCAGTGCGGCATCTGCGCCCCCGAAGGCGCGTTCGTCGTCGGCCGCGCGCGGCGTGTCCAAGGTAAACGCCGGGGTGGCCGCCAGGCCCACGCCGCGCACCAGCTGCGAGAAGCTGCCAATGCCCCAGCGCCGGTCGAACTCGGCCGCATAGGGCGGCTGCTCGTGCAGCGCCGCGGGCGCGCCGCGTGGCGCCAGCCGCGTGCGCGGCACCTCGTGGGAGCTGGTGTGCGCGGCGGCCTGCAAGGCGATGCCGGGGCCCTGCGCCAGTGCCTGCAGCGGTGCCAGCCAGTCGGCCGCATCCCGCGCCCCAGGGCCGCCAACGAGGTAGCCGGTGGCGCTGCGGTGGGTGCTGCACTGCGCGCCCTGGCCCACCTTGAGCGCGGCAAAGCCCAGCCACAGCGCATGGCGCGCGCGCGTCAGCGCCACGTAGAGCAGGCGCAGGTCTTCGCGCTGGCGTTCGTGGTCGGCCTGCGCCAGCAGCTGTTCGCTCAGCTGCAGGTACAACGCCCGCTCGCCCTGCGCATCGGCCAGATTGACAAACGCCGTGCGTTGGCGCGTGACCGCGCGGTAGCGGCAGGCAAATGGCAGGCAGACCACGGGGTATTCGAGCCCCTTGCTCTTGTGCACGGTGACCACCTTGACCAGGTCGGCATCGCTCTCCAGGCGCACGATCTGCTCGTCGCCGCTGCCGGCGCCCTCCTGCATCTGCTGGCCCAGCCAGCGGATCAGTGCCTGCTCGCCCTCGAGCTGGGCGCTGGCCTCGGCCAGCAGCTCGGCCAGGTGCAGGAAGTTGGTCAGGCGCCGTTCGCCGCCGGGCTCGGCCAGCCAGCGCGCGGGCAGGCCGAGCTGGTGCAGGCTCTGGCGCAGCATGGTCAGCACGCCCTGCGTCTGCCACACGGCGTGCAGCGCGCGCAGTTGCTCGCTGCGCGCGTCGAAGGCCTCGTCGTCATCGGCCAGCTGCGCCAACTCGGGCAGCGACAGGCCCACGGTGCGCGTCGCGAGGCCGGCGCGCACGCGGCGCACATCGAGCGGCGCGGCGACCGCCTGCAGCCAGTGCAGCAGGTCGCGCGCCTCGTCGCTCGCGAACACCGAGTCCTTGTCGGACAGGTAGACCGAGGCCACGCCGCGCCGGCGCAGCTCGCGCCGCACGGCCTCGGCCTCGCTGCCGGTGCGCACCAGCACGGCGATATCGGCCGGGCGCAGGCGCTGCAAGGGCTGTCCCGCCTGCGCAAAACCGGCCTGCGCGTCGTTGAGCCAGGTGGCGATGCGCTCGGCGCACAGCGCGGCGAACAGGCGCAGGTGCTGCGCGCCGCTGCGCAGCTCAAGGTCGTGCTGCACGCACAGCGCAGGCACGGGTCCGTCGGCGCTCTGGAATTGCTCGGCACGGCCGCGCGCCTGCACCGGCAAGAAGGGCAAGGGGTTGTCGGCCTGCGCGCTGCCGCGGAACAGGAACGCGCCCTCGCCCGCACGCGCCTCGGCGCACGCAAAAGCGTGGTTGACGGCGCGCACCAGGGCCTCGGTGGAGCGGTGGTTGGTGCCCAGCACATAGTGCCGCCCGGCGGTGGCGCGGCGCGCGGCCAGGTAACTATAGATGTCGGCGCCGCGAAAGCCGTAGATCGACTGCTTGGGGTCGCCAATCAAGAGCAGCGCGGTCCCGGGGTCGTTGGCGGACGTGCGGTAGAGCCGGTCGAAGATGCGGTACTGCAGCGGCGAAGTGTCCTGGAACTCGTCGATCAGCGCCACCGGGTACTGCGCGGTCATGCGCGCGCGCAGGCGCTCGCCGTTCGGCCCGGCCAGGGCCTGGTCGAGGCGCTGCAGCATGTCGGCGAAACCGAAGGTGCCGCTTTGCTTCTTGAGCAGGGCCATGCGCGCCTGCACGCAGGCAGCGGCGTGCAGGCGCAGCGCCACCGCCGGATCGGGCAGGGCCTGCAGCGCAGCGAGCAGATCGGCAAAGGCCTGGAAATGGTCGGGCAAGGCGATGGGGGGCGCGCCGTCTTTGCGCGAATCCAGCAGGCCTTCGGGGCTTAGGCGACTTTGCGCCGCTGCGGTGAGTTCCAGCAGACCGGGCTCCGGACTGCGCGCCCAGGCAGCCAGTTGCTCCAGCCATTTGGTGTAGTTGGCGGGTTTGAGTTTGGTGCGGTTCCAGTCACAGACCTTGGGCGCCGTCTGTCCATCCAGCCACTGCTGCATGGCCTGCGCCCGTTCGGCCCAGCCCTGCTGGAGGGCCGCGAGGGCGCTGCGGCGCTCGCGCTGGACGCGCTGCACGGCATCGCCCAGCGTGCCCTCGCCCGCGCCGGCAGGCAGCGCCTGCGCGGCCAGGCTGCGCATGTCGGCGACCAACGCCTCCACGCCGCCCCAGACCATGAGCACGGCATCGAGCGTGTCGCCGCGCAGCGGGTAGCACTGCTGGCGCCAGTAGTCCTGCGCGGCCTCGGTCTGCACGGCGCGCTCGTCGGCCGCCAGCTCTTCGTCGAACAGGCTGCCGCTGTCGAACGCGTGTTCGCGCAGCATGCGCTGGCACCAGGCATCGATGGTGTGGATGGCCGCGTCGTCCATGCCTTCGGCGGCCATGGCCAGGCGCCAGGCGGCGCTGGCGCGCAGCGGCCCGTCGGGGTAGGACGCCCGCAGCGCGGCCAGAAAATCGTCGCTGGCCGGCAGCTCGGCTTCGCCGCGAAAGCACTGTGCGGCTTCGAGCAGGCGCGCACGGATGCGGTCGGACAGCTCGCGCGTGGCCGCTCGCGTGAACGTCATGACCAGGATCTCCGCCGGACGCAGCGGCCGGGCAAAGGCGCTGCCCTCGCCATGGCCCAGCACCAGGCGCAGGTAGAGCGAGGCAATGGTCCAGGTCTTGCCGGTGCCGGCGCTGGCCTCGATCAAACGGCTGCCCCACAACGGAAAATCGAGGGCCTGCAGGGCGGTGCTGTCGCCCCCCTGCGGCGCGGTCGCTGCAGCGCTCATGCGGTGGCCCCTTCGGTGGGGCCGGTGGCAGGGGCGTGGGGCACGGCCCGCACGCCGGTGGCGGCCCAGTGCGCCAGCGGCCCGTACACGGCGTGCGCGAGCCCCTCGAAACGGCCATCGTCGGTGAGCGCCTCGAAGTCGGGGTAGACGCGCGCCAGGCAGGGTTCGATCCCCTCGCCCTCGCGCTGGAAACTGCCGCCATACACCAGGGCGGGATCGCCGCCTGTCGCGAGCGCCAAGCCGGTGCGCAGGGACAGCGGCAGCGGTTCCTGCATGCCGTCGCGCCAGACGTCCAGCAAAGCGCCGAGCGTGGCACGGGCCTCCCCGCCGTCCAATGGCGGCAGGTGCAGCGTGGCATCGCGCCCCACCAGCAGGCCGTGCACGGCGACGCCGCTGGCGGCAGCAGCCAGGCTGCGCACCCAAGGCACGAGCAGCGCATCGGCGCGCGCCGTGCCTTGGCGGGCGTCCTGCAGCAGGCGCGAGGGGGTGAGTTCCAGCCACACGGGCAGGCCGTCCGCGCCTGAACGCAGCGGATCCAGCCAGTCCTCGATCGCGGCACCGGTGCCATCCTGCGGCGCCCAGCGCAGCGGCTGGCGTGCCACGGGCTCGGAGTGCAGTGCCTGTGCGGCCTGCCATGCCCGCAGCAGCGGCAGCAGCACGTCGGCCATCTGGCGCTGTGCGCGCTCGGCAAACCCTCCCAGGGGCAAGCGCCCGGCGCGGCGCAGGCGCTCCAAGCGCACTTCGACCAGGGCGGCCACATCGACGCCCTCACGACCCGGCGGTCCCTGTGCCATGTCGGCCAGCACGCCGTCGACCAGCGCGCGCACCACACCGTACTCCTCGAGACCGCCGATGCCGAAGGACTCGTCGTCCGCACGGTCCTCTTCGGCGGCATCGAACACCACGCGCAGGCGTTCCGCAAAAAAGGTCTTGACCGGGTGGCGCAGAAAACGCGCCAGCTGTTTCACCGAAAGCGGCACGGGGATGCCGTGCGGGGCCGCAGACACCAGCGCCAGTGCACTTGCCGCGCCGCCCTCCTCTGGACCGCTGTGCGCGCTCTCGGCCAGCGCGGGCACGGCATGCGCGGAGCGCCACTCGCGGGCATGGGTCCACAGGCCGTCGCGGCCTTCGAAGTAGCGTCGGCTGAAGGGCTGCAGCGGGTGCTCGGTGGTGCGCTGCGCCAGCACATCGCCACTCCAGCCGGCGGCCAGGTAATCGCGCAGCTGCGACACCAGCACCGACGGTGGCTGCACGCTGTTGTCACGCACGCTGCGCCCGGTCCAGCTGAGGTACAGCACGCGCCGTGCGGACAGCAGCGCTTCGAGCATCAGCTGCCGGTCGTCGCTCTGGCGCGAGCGGTCGCCCGCGCGCGCCTGGCCGGGCAGTCCCATCAGGTCAAAGTCGCTGCGCGGCGCACGGCGCGGGTAGTCGCCATCGTTCATGCCCAGCAGGCAGATCACCTCGAAGGGAATGGCGCGCATCGGCATCAGGGTGCAGAAAGTCACGCCGCCGGCGCGAAACCGCTGCTGGAGCAGCGGCTCTTCGAGCGTGTCCATCCAGGCCTGTCGCACCACCGGCAGCGGTACCGCGTCGGTGAAGCCGGCCTGCGCACAGGCGTCTTGCCAGCGGGTCATGGCGGCGTCGAGCGCATCGAGGGTCTGGCGGTCCAGCTCGTCGGTTGCTTGCGCCAGACCGGCCACCAGGGCGCGGCAGCGCTGCGCCCATTGCGCGGGTGGGGCCGGTGTGCGCGCCTGGGCGCGCCACTGCTCGAGGCGCCAGAGCAAGCTCGCCAGCGCTCCGGCCAGCTCGGCCTCCAGCCCCCCCACTTCGCCATACGGCTCGATGCCGGCAAAGCCCACGCTGCCACTGGTGTAGCCGAGCAGCATGCGCTGCAGGCCAAATTCGCCCGTGTTCTGCGCACCACACGCGGCCAGGTCCAGATCGGTGCGTTGGTCTTCGTTCAGGCCCCAGCGAATGCCCGCGCCGACCATCCATTGGGCCAGGCGCACCTGCGCTTCGGCCGACACGCCCAGGCGCGCTGCGACGGCGGGCACCTCCAGCAGGTCGCGCAGTTCGCTGAGCCTGCAGCGTTGACCGGGCAGGCGCAGCAGCCAGTCCAGCGCGCCCACCAGAGGACTGCTGGCACGCGCGCCGAGGTCGGTGATGTCAAACGGAATGTAGCGCGCATCGTGGCGCCCATACTGGCCAAAAACCGCGCGGATGGCAGGCGCCATGGTCTCGATATCGGGCACCATCACGACCACATCGCGCGGCTGCAAGGGCGCCCCGCCCGGCGGCACTGCCAGCCATTGCAGCAGCTGGTCGTGCAATACCTCGACTTCGCGCAGCGCACTGTGGGCCACATGAAAGACGATGGAGACGTCGGCCGGGTCGACGTCGCGGACCGGGTGCTCGGCCAAAGGCACCAGATCGCGGATGCGGTTCTGGACCTGGGCGAGCAAAGGGGCATCCGGTGCCTCTTCGCTCTCGTCAAACAGGTCGATGCGCGGCAGGGCAAAGCGCTCCTGCGCCTGCTGGGCGTCGTCGAACGTGTCAAGCTGGCGCACGAAATCACGGCCCTGGTGGCCCCAGGCGGCCAGCAGCGGGTGGGCATGGACATGCATCTGTTCAAGCGGCACGGCCGCCAGATCACGCCCGCCGCGCAAGGGCTGGCGCCGGCGCTCCATGCGCAGCAAGTCGCGCCCGTCCAGGGTGTCGGCCCAATGGAAACGGCAGGGGTTGGGGATGGCCAGCAAGACCTGGCTGTGAGCGGCCAGGGCGGCGAGGGTCTGGAGCACCGGCAAGGGCACATGCGCCATGCCAAACAGCACGATGCGCCGCGCCACAGGCATCGCCAGCGGGCCGCCCCCTTCCAAAACGCCCAGCGCACGCTGGTGGATGTGGGGTCGGATGGCACTGCGCTCGCGCTCCTGCAGCGTGTCCAGCACCGCGCGCCAGAGCATGGGTTGCCAACGCTGGTCGGGCGGCAGGGCCAGGTCAGCACGCCCCGGCGCGGCCAGCACGTCGCGCCCCCCCCCCCAAGCTTCCAGCCAGTCGGGACGGTACACCTGATACTGGTCAAACAGGTCGGCCAGGCGGGCGGCCAGCTGCAGCAGGCGCTCGGGCTCGCCCGAACGCAGGAACCCCGCCACGGGCTCGAATCCGGGCTGCGCCAGCAAGCCGGGCAAATGGCGCATCAGGCGCCAGGTGAGCGCCGTCTTGTCCACGGGCGACTGGGCAGGAACCTGCTCGCGCCCCAGCACCTGTCGGTAAGTGCGCCACAGAAATCGCGAGGGCAGCTCCACCCGGGTGGCTGCGCAAACCCCCCCACTGCGGGCCAATGCCATCTTGAACCACTCGGCCATGCCATTGCTTTGCACCAGCACGACCTCTTCTTCCAGCGGCGCCAGAGGGCGTTGGCGGAGCCAAGCGAATACGGTGTCGGAAAGCGTTTCGGTGCGGTTGCTGTGCAGGGCAAGCAAACCGGACTGGAGGGGGACATTCACACGGGCAGCTTCCATGTTCGGGCAGGTGAAAAACGGGGCACCCCGGACCACCGCAGCACAAAGATCAGCCAGACCGGCGCATCCCCAGGAACTGCCATCATGACCCATTTTCTCGGCAATGGTTTCGCCGAAAGCCCATCTGACATCCGGTAGAGCGCGCCAATTTCGGTCAAAAAAAAAGCCCACTGAAAGTGGGCTTTTTTTGAAGCGTTGCCGCCTTATTTGGTTGCGCGAGGAGGATTTGAACCTCCGACCTTTGGGTTATGAGCCCAACGAGCTACCAGACTGCTCCATCGCGCGGCAAGTGTTTATTATAGCCTACTTTTAAGCAGCTGCGCCAGAATTATTTGCATCTGCCACATCGGGGCGGTCCACCAGCTCGACGAGGGCCATGGGAGCGTTGTCGCCCACGCGGAAGCCCATCTTCAGGATGCGGGTGTAGCCACCGGGACGCGGGTTGAAGCGGGGGCCCAGGTCATTGAACAGCTTGGTCACCATGTCGCGGTCGCGCAGGCGGTCAAAAGCCAGACGGCGGTTGGCGACGGTGTCGACCTTGGCCAGGGTGATCATGGGCTCGACCACGCGGCGCAATTCCTTGGCCTTGGGCAGGGTGGTCTTGATGACTTCGTGCTGCAACAGCGAATTCATCATGTTCTGCAGCATCGCAAGGCGGTGCGAGCTGGTGCGGTTGAGTTTGCGGAGTCCGTGTCCGTGGCGCATGGTGCTTTCCTTATATATCGTTCAATCGGGCAGCCGTATCAGGTACTGCCCAAGGCACTTCCCCAAAGGGGATCAAAATTATAACTTAACGCTTGTCCAAGCCGGCTGGCGGCCAGTTTTCAAGCTTCATGCCAAGGGTCAGGCCGCGCGAGGCGAGCACTTCCTTGATCTCGTTGAGCGACTTGCGACCCAAATTCGGCGTCTTGAGCAACTCATTTTCGGTGCGCTGGATCAGATCACCGATGTAGTAGATGTTCTCGGCCTTCAGGCAGTTGGCGGAACGCACGGTCAGCTCCAACTCGTCGACTGGACGCAGCAGGATCGGATCGAACGTGGCGCTGGCGCGCGTGCCCTCTTGCGGACCGAACGTGGGGATATCGCCCCCTTCCAGCTGTGCAAACACTGCCAGCTGTTCGACGAGGATCTTGGCCGATGCCCGCACGGCGTCTTCTGCCGCGATGGCACCATTGGTCTCGATCTCGACCACGAGCTTGTCCAGGTCGGTACGCTGTTCGACGCGCGCGCTTTCGACCGTGTAGCTCACACGGCGCACGGGCGAGAACGAGGCATCCAGAACGATGCGGCCAATCGACTTGGTGGAGTCGTCGGCATGGCGGCGCAGGTTGCCGGGCACGTAACCACGGCCCTTTTCCACCTTGATCTGCATGTCCAGCTTGCCGCCTTGCGACAGGTGGGCGATCACATGGTCGGGGTTGACGATCTCGACGTCGTGCGGCGTCTGGATGTCGCGCGCGGTCACGACGCCATCGCCGTCCTTGCGCAGGCTCAGGGTGACTTCATCACGGTTGTGCAACTTGAACACAACACCCTTCAGGTTCAACAAGATGTTCACCACATCTTCTTGGACGCCGTCAATGGAAGAGTATTCGTGCAGAACGCCTGCAATCGTCACTTCCGTCGCTGCGTAACCCACCATGGACGAGAGCAGGACCCGTCGAATGGCGTTGCCCAGCGTGTGTCCATAGCCGCGCTCAAACGGTTCCAGAGCGACCTTGGCACGGTTGTGGCCCAGTTGCTCTACGTTGATCGCCTTGGGTTTCAGCAAATTAGTTTGCATTCAGACTTCCTCTCAATACCCCCAGCTCGTTACACCGGTAAGGCTGGTGAAGCACCCGCACCGCGATGCCTCGCGGTGCGGGAACGGTTTTCTCGAAAATTGAGGCTGTGTACTTAACGCGAGTACAACTCAACGATCAGAGATTCGTTGATGTCGGCGCCGAACTCGTCGCGGTCAGGCACCTTCTTGAACACGCCTTCAGCCTTGTCGGCATTCACATCCACCCAGGCCGGCAAGCCCACTTGCTGCGCCAGTTGCAACGCTTCGGCAATGCGGTTTTGCTTCTTGGACTTTTCGCGCACGGCCACCACGTCGCCGGTCTTGACCAGGTACGACGGAATGTTGACCGATTGGCCGTTCACGGTGATCGCCTTGTGCGACACGAGCTGGCGGGCTTCTGCGCGCGTGGAGCCAAAGCCCATGCGGTACACCACGTTGTCCAGGCGGCACTCCAGCAGCGACAGCAGATTGGCACCGGTGTTGCCCTTGCGGCGTTCGGCAGCTTCGAAGTAGCGGCGGAATTGCTTTTCCAGCACGCCGTACATGCGCTTGACCTTCTGCTTTTCGCGCAGCTGCAGCCCGTAGTCGGAGGTGCGCTGACCCGAAGTGCGGCCATGCTGACCGGGCTTGGAATCGAACTTCGACTTGTCGGCAATCGAGCGGCGGGCGCTCTTGAGGAACAGGTCGGTGCCTTCACGGCGGGAGAGTTTGGCCTTGGGGCCGAGGTAACGTGCCACTTGAATATCCTTCTATGTCATCTTCCGCAAACCATTGCGGGAGCCGCCTGCGGCGTTGTGACGGGCGCAGGCGGCGGTGGGCTTGAGATCGATCAGATGCGACGGCGCTTCTGGGGGCGGCAACCGTTGTGCGGGACCGGCGTCACATCGGAGATCGAGGTGATGCGGATACCCAGGGCACCGAGGGCACGGACCGAAGATTCGCGACCTGGGCCAGGGCCCTTGATCTCGACATCGATGTTCTTGATGCCTTGTTCCATGGCGGCGCGGCCAGCCACTTCCGAAGCCACCTGGGCAGCAAAAGGGGTGGACTTGCGCGAGCCCTTGAAACCTTGGCCACCCGAAGATGCCCACGACAAGGCGTTGCCCTGGCGGTCGGTGATCGTGATGATGGTGTTGTTAAACGATGCGTGCACGTGTGCAATGCCGTCCGAAACGTTCTTGCGGACCTTCTTGCGCACGCGCTGCGCTGCGTTATTGGCGGGAGACTTGGCCATATTGATCTTTCAATCTTTTTATTTCTTCAGCGCTGCAGCACCCTTGCGCGGTCCCTTGCGGGTGCGGGCATTGGTGCGCGTACGCTGACCACGCATCGGCAGACCGCGGCGATGGCGGAACCCCCGATAGCAACCGATGTCCATCAAACGCTTGATGTTCATCGTTGTTTCACGGCGCAGGTCACCTTCGATGGTGAATTCGGCGATCTGGTCGCGAATTTTCTCGAGGTCAGCGTCCGTCAGATCCTTGATCTTCTTGGAATAGTCGATGCCACAAGCTTCGCAAATCTTGCGTGCGCGCGTGCGCCCGATGCCAAAGATGGCGGTCAAGCCAATCTCAGCATGCTTGTGCGGCGGAATATTGATACCAGCGATACGTGCCATGTGCGTCCTCTAATACTTTCGTGATCAACCCTGGCGCTGCTTGTGGCGCTGGTCGGTGCAGATCACACGCACAACGCCCTTGCGGCGGATGATCTTGCAGTTACGGCAGATTTTCTTGACCGAAGCCGAGACTCTCATTTCATTCTCCTAAAACTGTTCATGCATTCCCGCCACCAAGGCCAAGAACACGGTCGTTGCCCGCGAAAGCTCGTGGGTCATTTAATTGACTAACCCGGTATTGTCCCATGAAGTCTGCCGGCGCCGTCATGGCGTCGACCGACACGCAGAAAACACCCCAACTCAACCCGCGGCACCTGCCTTGAAGTTGGCCTTTTTCAGCAACGATTCATATTGCTGCGACATCAAGTAGTTCTGCACCTGGGCCATGAAATCCATGGTGACCACCACGATGATCAGCAACGACGTGCCGCCAAAGTAGAACGGAACGTTGTACTTGAGGATCAGGAATTCGGGCAACAGGCACACGAAGGTGATGTACACCGCGCCTGCCAACGTCAACCGCACCAAGATCTTGTCAATGTAGCGGGCCGTCTGCTCACCCGGACGGATGCCAGGAATGAACGCACCACTCTTCTTGAGGTTGTCTGCCGTTTCCCTGCTGTTGAACACCAAAGCGGTGTAGAAAAAGCAGAAAAACACGATGGCTGCCGCATAGAACATCACATAGATGGGCTGACCGGGGGTCAGTGCACCCGAGATATCCTTCAACCAGCGCATCGACTCACCTGCACTGAACCAGTTCACCACGGTGGCCGGCAACAGGATGATCGACGAGGCGAAGATCGGCGGGATCACTCCAGCCATGTTCAGCTTCAGGGGCAAATGGGATGACTGACCGCCATACACCTTGTTGCCAACCTGGCGCCGCGCATAGTTCACCAGAATCTTCCGCTGTCCGCGCTCGACAAAGACCACGAAGTAGGTCACCAATGCGACGACGATGACGATGAAGATCGCAGCAACGATGCTCATGGCCCCGGTGCGAACCAGTTCCAGCAGACCGCCAATCGAGCCCGGCAGTCCGGCGGCGATGCCTGCGAAGATCAGGATCGAAATACCGTTGCCCAAGCCACGCTCGGTGATCTGCTCGCCCAGCCACATCAGGAACATGGTGCCTGCCGTCAGGCTGACCACCGCCGTCATGCGAAAGCCAAATCCCGGTGCCAGAACCAAACCTGCAGAACTCTCCAGCGCTACGGCAATGCCCAGCGACTGGAACAGCGCCAAGCCCAAGGTGCCATAGCGGGTGTACTGGGTGATCTTGCGGCGCCCTGCCTCGCCTTCCTTCTTCAATTGCTCGAAGGTTGGAACGGCATAGGTCATGAGCTGCATGATGATCGACGCCGAGATGTACGGCATGATCCCCAGTGCGAACACCGTGAAGCGCGACAAGGCGCCACCCGAGAACATGTTGAACAGGTTCAGAATGCCGCCCTGCTGGCCACTGAACAGCTGCTGGAGCTGCGTTGGATCGATTCCCGGAACGGGGATATGCGCCCCGACACGGTAAACAACCAACGCCAGCAAGAGAAAAACCAGTCGGCGACGCAGGTCGCCGAACTTGCCGGTCTTTGCAATTTGAGCTGCGTTAGTAGCCACTGGTGCGTTCCTTCAGACTCAGGCTACGCTGCCACCAGCGGCTTCAATCGCTGCCTTGGCACCAGCGGTTGCGCCGATGCCATTGAGCTTGACTGCCGTGCCGATTTCACCGCTCTTGATGACCTTGACCACACGGATCAGTTCACCGACGAGACCGGCTTGCTTGAGCGCGAGCATGTCCACTTCGGCCAAGCCGAGCTGGCCCAGGGCCGTCAGCGTGACTTCTGCATTGA
This sequence comes from Acidovorax sp. SRB_24, assembly GCF_012931925.1. NCBI lineage: Bacteria > Pseudomonadati > Pseudomonadota > Betaproteobacteria > Burkholderiales > Comamonadaceae > Acidovorax > Acidovorax sp. SRB_24. Next base: position 5,762 of record NZ_MWOM01000025.1, on the reverse strand, counting down.
ACTTGAGCGTTTGCGACTTGAAGCCACGCTTGGGCAGTCGGCGCTGCAGAGGCATTTGACCGCCTTCGAAGCCCACCTTGTGGTAGCCACCCGAACGCGACTTCTGACCCTTGTGGCCACGACCAGCGGTCTTGCCCAGACCCGAGCCAATGCCCCGGCCCACGCGGCGCTTGGCGTGCTTGGCTCCGTCTGCGGGCTTGATGTTATTGAGTTCCATCATCGACCTCTCAGAGGATCTTGACCAGATAACTGATCTTGTTAATCATGCCGCGCACTTCAGGGCTGTCCTGGAGTTCGCTGACACTGTTGAGCTTGCGCAGGCCCAGACCACGCACGGTGGCGCGGTGGGATTCTTTCGTGCCGATCGGGCTGCGAACCAGCTGGATCTTCACGGTTTGTTGTGTAGACATTGTCACAGCTCCTGTCAGACGAAGAGGTCTTCGACCGATTTGCCGCGCTTGGCTGCCACGTCACCGGGGGTGGTGGAGTTGGTGAGCGCGTCAAACGTGGCACGGACCATGTTGTAAGGGTTGGAGGACCCGTGGCTCTTGGCCACGATGTCCGTCATGCCCATCACCTCGAACACGGCGCGCATGGGGCCGCCAGCGATGATGCCGGTACCCTTGGGGGCCGGTGCCATCATCACAAATGCGGCGCCATGGTGGCCCGTGACCTGGTGGTGGATGGTGCCGTTCTTGAGCGACACCTTGACCATGTTGCGACGGGCCTCTTCCATGGCCTTCTGCACTGCAGCCGGCACTTCCTTGGACTTGCCCTTACCCATGCCGACGCGGCCATCGCCATCACCGACAACGGTCAAGGCAGCGAAACCGAGGATACGACCGCCCTTCACGACTTTGGTGACGCGGTTGACCGCGATCATCTTCTCGCGCATGCCGTCGTCGCGACCTTCGTCTTGCACTCGGGGTTGAAATTTAGCCATTTTGTATTCCGTTCCGCTTAGAACTGCAGGCCAGCTTCACGGGCGGCGTCGGCCAAAGCCTTGACGCGGCCGTGGTAGGCAAAACCTGCACGATCAAATGCAACCTTCTCAACGCCTGCGGCCTTGGCCTTTTCGGCGATGCGCTTACCGATGATTTGCGCTGCGGCGGCGTTGCCACCCTTGCCCGCGCCACCGAGCGACTTGCGCACGTCGGCTTCGGCGGTGGAAGCAGCGGCCAGCACCTTGCTGCCGTCGCCCGAAATCACCGTAGCGTAAATATGGAGGTTCGTGCGGTTCACGGTCAGTCGCGCCACGCCTTGCTGTGCAATGCGGATGCGGGTCTGGCGTGCCCGACGAAGACGCTGCTCTTTCTTGGTCAACATAATGCAGCTCCTTATTTCTTCTTGGTCTCTTTGATCGTGATCTTTTCGCCCGTATAACGGATGCCCTTGCCCTTGTAGGGCTCGGGCGGACGAATAGCACGGATCTCGGCAGCGATCTGGCCGACCACCTGGCGGTTGGCGCCCTTGATCACCACCTCAGTGGGGGTGGGCGTGGCCACGGTGATACCTGCGGGCATGACCTTGTTGACCGGGTGCGAGAAGCCCACGGACAGGTTCAGGTTGGCACCGCTGGCTTGCGCCTTGAAACCCACGCCGATGAGCGTGAGCTTCTTTTCAAAGCCTGCGCTGACACCTTGCACCATGTTGTTGACCAACTGGCGAATGGTGCCGCTCATGGCATTGGCTTGACGGGACGCATCGACCGGCTCGAACGAGAGCTTGCCGTCGTTGCTGGTCACTTTGACCAGCGCGTTTTGCGCCATGGACAGGAGACCGCCAGCGCCCTTGACGCTGATCTGGTCATCCTTGATCGACACATCCACGCCTGCGGGGATGGTGACCGGCATTTTTCCTACACGGGACATTTCAGTTTCTCCTCAATGTCTCGGGTTAAGCCACGTAGCAAAGAACTTCGCCACCGACACCGGTTGCGCGTGCTTTGCGGTCGGTCATCACACCCTTGGGGGTGGTGACAATTGCCACGCCGAGGCCATTCATGACCTGGGGGATGGCATCGCGACCCTTGTACACGCGCAGGCCAGGGCGGCTCACGCGCTCGATGCGCTCGATCACGGGGCGACCCGCGTAGTACTTCAGGGCGATTTCAATTTCAGATTTGCCGGCTTCGGTCTTGACCTGGAATCCGTCAATGTAGCCCTCGTCCTTCAGCACCTGGGCGATGGCGATCTTCACTTTGGAAGATGGCACCACCACGGTGGCCTTGGAAACCATTTGGGCATTGCGGATGCGGGTCAGCAAGTCAGCGATGGGATCACTCATGCTCATGTTGTATCTCTCCTGCCTGCTTACCAGCTGGCCTTGGTGACACCGGGGATGTCGCCTGCGAAAGCCAGTTCGCGGATCTTGGCGCGGGCCAAGCCGAATTGACGGAAAGTACCGCGGGGGCGACCGGTGATTTCGCAACGGTTGCGCTGGCGCGTCGGGTTGGCATTGCGTGGGAGCTTCTGCAAGCCCAGGCGGGCTGCTTCACGCTCTTCGTCGCTGCGCTTGACGTCGGTGGCGATAGCCTTCAGTTCAGCGTGCTTCGCTGCATACTTGGCCACCAGTTTTTCGCGCTTGAGTTCGCGCTGGATCAGAGCTACTTTAGCCATACGCTGCCTCAGTTCTTGAACGGAAAACGGAAGCCAGCGAGCAGTGCCTTGCACTCTTCGTCAGACGTAGCCGTCGTGGTGATGCTGATATTGAGACCGCGCAGGGCGTCGACCTTGTCGTACTCAATTTCAGGGAAGATGATCTGCTCTTTCACGCCGACGTTGTAGTTGCCGCGGCCGTCGAAAGCGCGTCCGGAGATACCGCGGAAGTCACGCACACGGGGCAGGGCCACGGTGACGAAACGGTCGAGGAATTCGTACATCTGAACGCCGCGCAGGGTAACCATGCAACCGATGGCCTGGCCTTCGCGGATCTTGAAACCGGCGATAGCCTTCTTGGCCTTGGTGACCACGGGCTTCTGGCCGGCGATCTTGGTCAGGTCGGCAACTGCGTTGTCCATGACCTTCTTGTCTGCGACTGCTTCGCTCACACCCATGTTGAGCGTGATCTTGGTCAGGCGCGGAACCTGCATAGGCGAGGTGTAACCGAACTGCTCCATCAGGGCAGGGGCCACTTTTTCGCGGTAGTGTTGTTGGAGTCGTGCCATTTTTTACCCCTTAGGCCGTCTTGATTTCAGCGCCGCTGGACTTGAACACGCGAACGTGCTTGCCATCCGCCTGCAGCTTGATACCGACGCGGTCACCCTTGCCCGTGGCGGCGTTGAAGATCGCCACGTTGGACTGGTGGATAGGCATGGCCTTTTCCACGATGCCGCCGGTCGTACCCTTCATGGGGTTTGGCTTGACGTGCTTCTTGACCAGGTTGATGCCATCCACCACGAGGTGGGAGTCATCCTTGCGCAGCGAAACCACGCCACGCTTGCCCTTGTCGCGCCCGGTGAGCACGACGACTTCGTCGCCCTTGCGAATCTTGTTCATCGCACCGTCCTTAGAGAACTTCAGGAGCCAGGGACACGATCTTCATGAACTTTTCGGTGCGCAGCTCGCGCGTCACCGGTCCAAAGATACGGGTGCCAATGGGCTCCAGCTTTGCATTGAGCAACACCGCAGCGTTGCCATCGAATTTCACGAGCGAGCCATCGCCACGGCGAATGCCCTTGGCGGTACGCACCACCACAGCACTGTAAACCTCGCCTTTTTTGACGCGGCCACGCGGTGCGGCTTCCTTGACGCTCACCTTGATGATGTCACCCACGCTGGCGTAACGACGACGCGAACCGCCGAGCACCTTGATGCACAGGACGGACTTCGCGCCGGTGTTGTCGGCAACGTCTAACCGAGTTTCTGTCTGGATCATTTCAATATTCCCAACTTGCACCAGAAGACAAACAGCCCCAGAGAACTTCTCAAGGGCCGGAGATCAGCCAGTCAGTCTTGGGCCCGTCGTCCACGCCGCAAACCATTTGCAGCGCTTCCTGCTGGGCAGAAACTTCGCTCTTTTAACAGCGAAGCCCGCTATTTTTGCAAAAAACGCAAGCGCCGTCAAGCACTTTGCGGCCCCGTTCAGGCCGGGACGTGCAAATACTGCGCGGCCAGGGCCATAAACGCGTCCAGCTGCGGGTCGGCGCCGGTTTCCTGCTGCAGCAGCGCGGCCACGGCGGGGGCGAGGGCCGCGGCCTCGCGCGCGTCGAGGAACAGCAGGCGCCAGCGCCGCGCCAGCACGTCTTCGACGGTGCGCGCGTATTCGTGGCGCGCCGCAAAGCGCACCATGGCCTCGGTGATGCCGGCGCCCAGCAGCGCATCGGCGCCGGGCAGCTGGCGCGCGGCGTCGGCCTCCGACCCGTAAGAGTGCCAGCCCTGGGCATCGCACATGCGGTGCTGCACCGGCCCGGTCGGTGCGCCCACCAGGGGCAGGCGGACGGTGACGCCGCCCGGGCGCACGTCGAGCAGGCCCGAGCTGAAGCATTTTTGCAACACATCCTCGGCCATGGCGCGGTAGGTGGTCCATTTGCCGCCCGTCACGGTGACCAGGCCGCTTTTGCTGGCCAGCACGGTGTGCTCGCGGCTCAGGCTCTTGGTGTGGTTGCCGTCGTCGTCCTGGGGCTTGACCAGCGGGCGCAGGCCCACCCAGAGGCTGCGGATGTCCTGCGCCGTGGGCGCGCGGCTGAGGTAGCGTGCCGATTCGCGCAGGATGAAGGCCACTTCCTCGTGGAACGGCAGCGGTTCGTACTCGATGTTGTGGCGCGGGCTGTCGGTCGTGCCCAGGATCAGCTTGCCCAGCCACGGCACGGCAAACAGCACGCGCCCGTCGGCCGTCTTGGGCACCATGAGCGCGTGGCTGGACGGCAGGAACTCGCGGTCGACGACGATGTGCACGCCCTGGCTCGGCGCCACGATCGGCTTGACCGACCGGCCCGTGGCCTCGCCGTCCTGCTGGCGCAGCGCGTCGACCCAGACGCCCGTGGCATTGACCACGCAGCGCGCACGCAGCGTATGGCGCTGGCCGGTTTCCGTGTCCTCGCAGACCACGCCGGCGACACGCCCGTCCTCGTGCACCAGTTCCTTGGCGGCGCAGTAGTTGACCAGCAGCGCGCCGCGGCTGGCGGCCGTGCGTGCCAGCGCCAGCGCCAGGCGTGCGTCGTCGAACTGGCCGTCCCAGTACTTGACGCCGCCCTTGAGCCCTTCGGCGCGCGCCGTGGGCAGGCACTGAAGGGTGCGCTCGCGCCCGAGGAATTCGGTCGCGCCGAGCCCGGCCTTGCCCGCCAGCGCGTCGTACATCTTCAGACCCACGCCGTAGAACGGCGACTCCCAGCAGTGGTAGGACGGCATCACGAACGCCAGCGGCTGCGCCAGGTGCGGTGCGTTGTGCAGCAAGGTCGTGCGCTCGTGCAGCGCCTCCCGCACCAGCGCGATGTTGCCCTGCGCGAGGTAGCGCACGCCACCGTGCACTAATTTTGTAGCGCGCGAAGACGTGCCCTTGGCGAAGTCGTGCGACTCGATCAGCGCCACGCTGAAGCCGCGCGCCGCCGCGTCCAGCGCCACGCCCAGGCCCGTGGCCCCGCCGCCGATGACGACCAGGTCGTAGACACGCGGCTGCGCCAGTTGCGCCAACAGGTCGGCACGGCGGGTGGGGAGGGGCAGTGGAACAGTGGTCATGGAGCAAACATCCCTGCGCGAACGCATGAGGAGAAAAATTGGAGGGTTACCCTCTGTCACGATTGTGCCCCGATCAGCGCCAGCGCT